>DASSXA010000285.1:0-4324 GCA_035704315.1 Gaiellaceae bacterium | reverse complement strand
TTTGCAGCTGCCGGCTGCCACGGGACGAGCGCAATCGTTGCGCTGACAGCGCAAAACACGAGCGGCGTGACCGACGTTCACGAGGTGCCGCCCGAGTTCGTTCGCGCGCAGCTTGGGGCGATCTGGGACGACATCGGCGTCGATGGGGCCAAGACGGGAATGCTCTTCTCGCGCCCGATCATCGAGGCGGTTGCGGACTATCTCTCCGACCATCCAGTCCCGCTGGTCGTCGATCCGGTGATGGTTGCGTCGAGCGGCGCGAAGCTGCTCCAGGACGACGCAATCGATGCGCTCGTGACCCGGGTCTTCCCGCTCGCCACCGTCGTGACCCCGAATCTCCACGAAGCACAGGTCCTCGCGAGCCGTGTCCAGGGGCCTGGCCCCCAGACACGTCGCTTTTTGGCAGAGGCGATCCACGAACTTGGCGCGCCGGCTGTCATCGTTACCGGCGGGCACGGTGACGAGCCGGTCGATCATCTCTTCGACGGCGAAGAGCACGTCGAGATCCCGGTCGAACGGTACGACGTGCCGGCGACGCACGGGGCCGGCTGCACCCATTCCGCCACGCTCGCGGCGCTGCTCGCCCGCGGGCATTCCCTCGTGGAGGCGAGCCGCGGCGCGGCCGCCGCGGCCGCCTCCTCCGTACGCAACGGGCTCGCCGAAGTCGGCGCGGGTGAAGGGCCCGTCGATGTCCTCGGAATCAAGGAACGCGATGCCCGTCTCTCCGGGTCGGACGCTGCGCGAGCTGCGCGCGCGTAAACCGCTCGTCCACCAGATCACCAACTACGTCGTCATGAACGAGACCGCGAACGCAACGCTCGCGCTCGGCGCTCTCCCGGTCATGGCGCACGCGCCGCAAGAGGTCGAGGAGATGGCTGCGGCGGCCGGAGCGCTCGTCCTCAACATCGGGACGCTCTCAGGGGACTGGGTCGAGGCGATGCTGCTTGCCGGCAAAGCCGCGGCCGGCCCGATCGTGCTGGATCCTGTAGGCGCCGGCGCCACGCAATATCGAACGGACACCGCCAAGCGGCTCCTCGACGAGCTCGACATCGCGGTCGTCCGGGGCAACGCTGCCGAGATCGCGACGCTCGCCGGCCGCGACGCCGAGATTCGCGGTGTCGAGTCGATCGGTGCCGGCGACTCGGCGGAGGAGCTGGCCAAGGAAGCAGCTACAGCGCTCGGCTGCGTCGCCGCCGTCACAGGGCCGAGCGACTACGTCTCCGACGGCAAGCGGGTCATCGTCGTCTCGAACGGCCACGAGCTCCTGGCTACCGTCAGCGGCACCGGCTGCATGGCGACGGCCGTCACCGGCTCGTTCCTGGCCGCGAAGCCTGACGCGCCCCTGGAAGCGGCGGCCGAAGCGCTCGTCGCGTTCGGTGTCGCAGGCGAGGACGCCGCGCGGGCCGCAAAGGGCCCAGGCACCTTCCACGCAGCTCTGTACGACGCGCTCTACAACCTCGATCCGGAGACGCTGGACGACCGGGCGCGCGTGGACGAATGAGGCTCCACGCCCTCGTGAGCGACCTCGAAACGGCTCGGCGTGCCGCGGAGGGCGGCGCGACCGTGATCCAGCTCAGGCTGAAGGGGGCAACGACGGACGAGGTCATCGCCCGGGGCGCCGGATTTCGCGAGCTCGGCCCGACGTTCGTCGTCAACGACGACTTGCAGGCAGCGATCGCGCTCCATGCGGACGGCGTGCATCTGGGACGCTACGACGTCGGCTCGCAGGAGGCCCTGGCAGCTGGTCTCATGCTCGGCCGCTCCGGATCCAGCGTCGAGGAGGCCGAAGCCGCCGAGGCCGAGGGAGCCGCGTACATCGGAGCCGGGCCGGTCTGGGCGACACCGAGCAAGACCGACGCCGATCCCGCCATTGGCCTCGAAGGGCTGCGAGCAATCTGCGTAGCAGTGTCGATCCCGGTCGTAGCCATTGGCGGCATCGACGCGGCGAACGCCAGAGCGTGCATCGAAGCCGGCGCTGCCGGAGTCGCCGTCGTCCGCGCCGCCGAGCGGACGGCCGAGCTCAGTGCGGCTCTCTGAGCTCGGCGAGCTCGGCCTACTCGCGGAGCTCCAGCGCCGTGGGCTGGCGCAGCGGATCACAAACGACGCGGCCGAGCTCGACGACGGGCGAATCCTCACTCAGGACGCCCTGGTCCAAGACGTCCACTTCAAGCTCGGGTGGATCTCCTGGCGCGAACTCGGCTTCAGAGCCGCAGCGGTGAACCTCAGCGACCTGGCCGCGTCGGGCGCCGACGCCGACGGCCTGATCGTCAGCCTCGGAGCGCCCGGCGAGACCGAGCTGGACGACATCATCGAGCTCTACGAAGGGATGCGTGAGACCGGCGTGCCCGTCCTGGGCGGCGACACCACAGCTGCCGACACCGTCTACCTGAGCGTGACGGCCGTCGGCCGTTCGCCGCGCGTTCCCGGTCGCGGCGGGGCACAGCCTGGAGATCTGATCGTCGTCACCGGCCCGCTCGGCGGTTCGGGTGCAGCCTTCCGAGAGCAGCGCTTCATCCGGCCGCCGATCAGACTCGACGAGGGTCGAGAGCTGGCCCGAACGGCTCACGCGATGCTCGACATCTCCGACGGCCTCGAGCGCGACCTCGGCCACATCGCTGTCCGCTCCGGCGTTCGCTGCGTCGTCGAGCTCGAGCGCGTCCCGTTGGCCGAGGGCGCGACATTCGAGGACCTCGGCTTCGGCGAGGATTACGAGCTGCTCGCAGCCGTACCGACGGAGGCCTTCCACGTCATCGGGAGCTGCGAGGAAGGGGAAGGCGTCGAGCTACTCCGCCACGGCCTTCCCGTCGAGCTTGGCGGCTGGGACCACTACCGTCCGAGGTAGCGAGACCAGGCCTCGACGTAGTGCTCCCGTGGGCGTGCGCCGAGCACCGTTTCCTGCGGCTCGCCGCCCTCGAAAAGGATGACGGCCGGGATCGCGAGCACGCCGTAGCGCGAGGCGGCGACGGGGTTCTGATCGATGTTCATCTTCGTGAAGACCACACGATCGCCGGCCTCGTCCTCGAGGCTTTCGAGCACCGGCGTGATCGCGTGGCACGGACCGCACCAGGGCGCCCAGAAGTCGACGACGACGGGCACTTCGGCCCGCAGCACCTGCTCCTCGAACGTCTCGTCTGTGACCTCAAGCACGCGCTCGAAGCGTAGCCAGGCGCAGGGCCGGGACCTTCCATACGGCTTCGAGCACAATCGCCTTGCTCATCTTCGAGCCGCCCACCTGTCGGTCGACGAAGACGATCGGTATCTCGACGACGCGGAACCCTCGCCGCAGCGCCCGGTAGGTGGTCTCGATCTGAAATGCGTAGCCCTTTGAGTGGATCGCGTCCAGGTCGATCGTCTCGAGCACGATGCGGCGGTAGCACTTGAAGCCGCCGGTCAGGTCGCGCACGCCGACGCCGAGGAGCACCTGTGCGTAGAGAGACCCGCCGCGGGAGATGAGGCGGCGTAGGAAGCCCCAGTTCCTCGTGCCGCCCCCGTCCACATAGCGGGAGCCGATCACGAGGTCGGCATTCTCGGCGACAGCAGCCAGACGGGGGACGTCGGCAGGATCGTGAGAGAAGTCGCAGTCCATCTCGAAGATCAGGTCGGCGCCAAGCTCGAGCGCGCGGCGAAACCCGTCGAGATACGCCGGCCCGAGCCCTTCCTTGTGCGGCCGGTGGAGCACGTGCACGCTCCTACGCTCCTCGGCCAGCCGGTCGGCGATCTCGCCTGTTCCGTCGGGCGAGTTGTCGTCGATCACGAGCACGATGTCGTCCTCGCCGAGGACGTTCTGGAGCGCGTCGACCATGCGCTCGAGGTTCTCGCGCTCGTTGTAGGTCGGGAGGCAGACACAAAGCACGCGCCTATGATCGTTGCCGTGGCCGTCACCTTGCCTCGCAATGGCGAAGTGGCCGAGCAGTTCGATCTGCTGGCCGATCTGCTGGAGCTCGACGGAGAGCAGCAGTTCCGGGTGCTCGCGTATCGCCGCGCAGCAGACCAGATCCGCTCGGCCGGCAGTCCGATCGCGCAGCTCGCCCTGGAGGGCAAGGCCAAGGACCTGCCTGGGATCGGCCAGACGATCCAGGGCAAGATCGTCCAGATCGTCGACACCGGTGAGATCGAGGCGCTGACGAAACGCAAGGAGCGGATCCCAGCCGGTGTTGCGGAGTTCCTGCGGCTTCCCGCGCTCGGGCCGAAGACAGCTCGGAGGATCTGGCAGGAGCTCGGCATCACGACCGTCGAGGATCTCCGCAAGGCCGCAGAGGCTCAGCGGCTCCGCGCGCTGCCCGGTCTGGGTGCGAAGACGGAGGAGCGGATCCTGAAGGCGCTC
>DASSXA010000194.1:0-3372 GCA_035704315.1 Gaiellaceae bacterium | reverse complement strand
CGTCCTCAACGACTACGTCGTCAGCCAGGAGGAAGCGAAGCGCACGCTCGCCGTCGCCGTCTACAACCACTACAAACGCGTGCAGATGGGATCGGAGGAGTCGGACGTCGAGCTACAGAAGTCCAACATCCTCCTGCTCGGGCCCACGGGTTGCGGCAAGACGCTGCTGGCGCAGACGCTGGCGCGGATCCTCAACGTCCCGTTCGCGATCGCCGACGCCACGGCGCTGACGGAGGCCGGCTACGTCGGCGAGGACGTCGAGAACATCCTCCTCAAGCTGATCCAGGCGGCGGACTTCGACATCAAGAAGGCCGAGACGGGGATCATCTACATCGACGAGGTCGACAAGATCGCGCGGAAGGCGGACAACCCGTCGATCACGCGCGATGTGTCGGGCGAGGGCGTCCAGCAGGCGCTGCTGAAGATCCTCGAGGGCACCGTCGCCTCGGTGCCGCCGCAGGGCGGGCGGAAGCACCCGCACCAGGAATTCCTCTCGATCGACACGACCAACATCCTCTTCATCTGCGGCGGGGCTTTCGCCGGCCTCGAGAAGATCATCGGCAGGCGCATAGGGAAGAATGCGGTCGGATTCGGCGCCGACATCCGCTCACGGCACGACTCGGAGACGAGCGAGCTGCTCGCTCAGGTGATGCCGGAGGACCTCCTGGCCTACGGGTTGATCCCGGAGTTCATAGGTCGGCTGCCGGTGATCTCGGCGGTGCATCAGCTGCAGCGCGAGGACCTCGTCCAGATCCTGACCGAGCCTCGCAATGCGCTCGTCAAGCAGTACCAGCGCTTCTTTGGGTACGACTCGATCGAGCTCGTCTTCACCGACGACGCGCTCTGGTCGATCTCCGATCGTGCGTTGGAGCGCGAGACCGGCGCCCGCGGCTTGCGCTCGATCATCGAGACCGCACTGCTCGACGTGATGTTCGAGCTGCCCTCCCGCAAAGACGTCTCCAAGTGCGCGATCACGAAGGAGACGATCGAGAAGGGCGTCAAGCCGACGCTCGTCACGAGCGCCGGCGCCGACGAGGCCGACGAGCTTCTCCGCGAAGAGTCGGCCTAAGCCTCGGCGCTCCGTATACTGGGCGCATAGTCGCTGCCTGACCACATCCCGTACCCTTGAGCGCCGCCTGAAGGTCGGTGCCGGCGAGTGATGGAAACCCGCTACAACCCGCATGGCGTCGAGGAGCGCTGGCAGCAGACGTGGGAGGCCGAAGGGCACTACCGGGCCGACCCTGATGCGCCGGGCGAGCCCTTCTCGATTGCCCTTCCGCCGCCGAACGTAACGGGGAACCTGCATATGGGTCACGCACTCAACGCGTCGATCCAGGACGTGCTCATCCGCTGGCACCGCATGCGCGGCTTCAACGTGCTCTGGCAGCCCGGCTACGACCACGCGTCGATCTCGGTGCACGCTGTGATCGAGCGCCAGCTGCTGGCCGAGGGAACGAGCCGGTTCGAGCTCGGCCGTGAGGCATTTGTGGAGCGGACCTGGCGCTGGCTCGAGGAGTACGGCGGGATCATCATGGGCCAGCTCCGGAAGCTCGGCGCCTCACTCGACTACTCCCGCGAGCGGTTCACGATGGACGACGACTACATCAGGGCCGTCTATCGGTTCTTCGTCCATCTGAACCGGCGTGGCTTCGTGTACCGCGACAACCGGATCGTCAACTGGTGCCCGGGCTGCCGTACCTCGGTCTCAGATCTCGAGGTCGACTATCGAGACGTCGACGACGCACTGACGACGGTGCGCTACCCGCTCGCCGATCAATCGGGCTCGATCTCGATCGCGACGGCTCGACCCGCCACGATCCTGGCTGATGTCGCGGTCGCTGTGAACCCGAGCGACGAGCGCTACCGCGAGGTGGTCGGCAAGGAGGCCATCGTCCCGTACGTCGAGCGACGCGTGCCGATCATCGCGGACGAGCGGATCGATCCCGAATTCGGCACGGGGGCGTTGAAGGTCACACCGGGTCACGATGCGACCGACTTCGAGATTGGGCGCGACCACGGTCTGCCGGAGGTCACCGTGATCGGCCTCGACGGCCGGATGAACGAGGACGCCGGCGATCTCGCCGGCCTGACACAGGAGGAGGCAGAAGAGCGGATCCTCGAGTGGTTGCGGGAGCGCGACCAGATCGAGAAGCGCGAGTCATACCGGCACTCGGTCCCGCTCTGCAACCGATCGAAGGACCGGATCGAGCCGCTGATCACGGAGCAGTGGTACGTGGACATGAGAGAGCTCGCTCAACCGGCGATCGCGGCGATCCGTGATCGGCGTGTGCGCTTCACACCCGAGAACCAGGGCGGGGTGGCGCTCGACTGGCTCGAGAACATCCGCCCCTGGAACATCTCGCGGCAGCTCTGGTGGGGTCAGCGCATTCCGGCGTGGTACTGCCCCAACGGGCACATCACGATCGACGAGGCCGAGCCTTCGGCCTGTGCCGAGTGCGGGAGCACCGAGCTCCGGCAGGACGAGGACGTGTTCGACACCTGGTTCTCGTCAGCGCTGTGGCCGTTCGCCACACTCGGCTGGCCGGACGAGACGCGCGAGCTCGACGTCTACTACCCGACTGACGTGCTCTCGACCGCGCGGGACATCATCTTCCTCTGGGTGAGCCGGATGATGATGGCCGGTCAGGAGCTCACGGGCGAGATGCCCTTCCATGACGTGATCATCCACTCGCTCATCCTGGCGCCGGACGGGCGGCGGATGTCGAAGAGTCTGGGGACCGGGATCGAGCCAGACGACGTCATCGACGAGCACGGAGCTGACGCGACCCGCTACGGGCTCCTGAAGATGTCGTCGACGCAGGACGTCCGCTTCTCCGTGGGCTTCATCGAGGAGGGGCGAAAGCTCGCGAACAAGCTCTGGAACGTCGCGAGGCTGATCTTGAGCAACGCCGCCGAGACGGAGCCCGAAGCGCGTCCGCGCGATCTGGAGGAACGCTGGATCCTCGCCCGCCTCGATGCGACTCGCGTTCAGCTCGAGGAGCACTGGACGACCTTCGAGTTTGCCGCGGGGGCGAACGCGCTCTACCGCCTGACTTTCGACGATTTCTGCGATTGGTACGCCGAGGCGATCAAGCCGCGGCTGTATGCCGAAGACGCGGATGCGAGGGCGACCGCGCTCGCGGCTCTCGAGCGGCTGCTCCGGCTGCTCCATCCGGTTATGCCGCACGTCACCGAGGAGATCTGGTCGCAGCTCCCCGGCCGCGAGACTCGCCTGATCCGCGCTCCCTGGCCCGAAGCGGATACGCGCTTCGCCGGCGAGCTCGACGCGCTGCACCGCGTCCAGGAGGCTGCCGAGATGTACCGGCGGAGCGCGGTCCGGCCGAAGCTCGAGGGCGAGGAGGCACGGATCTT
>DASSXA010000056.1:0-3265 GCA_035704315.1 Gaiellaceae bacterium | reverse complement strand
ACCGGCTTCGTCGGCGCGGCCGGCAAGCCGATTCCGCTGTCACAGCCAGAGGTCGACCGGATACTCCACACGGGCGCCGCCACCGCCGAGCGCGCGCGTGCCCAGGTCGAGTTCTCGCTCGGCGAGTCGGTGAAGGTAACCTCCGGGCCGCTCTCGGACTTCGACGGCGAGATCGTCGACGTCCAGCCCGACGCCCAGAAGCTCAAGGTGCTTGTGGACATCTTCGAGCGCCAGGTTCCCGTCGAACTGGCGTTTGATCAGGTCAAAAAGATCGACTAAACGACATCCCGTGCCAGACTTCAGTCTGGCTTGGGCGTAACCAAAAAGAAGCAGAGAAAACGCACATGGCAAAGAAGATCCTCACACTCATCAAGCTCCAGATCCCGGGCGGCCAGGCCAACCCGGCGCCGCCGGTCGGTCCCGCGCTGGGCCAGCACGGGGTCAACATCATGGAGTTCTGCAAAGCGTTCAACGCCCAGACGCAGCAGGAGAACGGCCGGATCATCCCCGTCGAGATCACGGTCTACGAGGACCGGTCCTTCGACTTCATTACGAAGACACCGCCGGCCGCCGTCCTGATCAAGGAGGCGCTGCGGCTCGAGAAGGGCTCGGGCGAGCCGAACCGGGAAAAGGTCGGGCGGCTGACGCGCGCCCAGGTCCGCCAGATCGCCGAGACGAAGATGCCGGACCTGAACGCGCGCGACGTCGACGCAGCGATGCTGATCATCGCGGGCACGGCGCGGAGCATGGGCGTGGAGGTAGAGAGATGAGACGTCGCTTGCGATGTCTCTTTCAGGCCGTGCGGGCTTTGCCCGCTCGGCCGTCTGCAATGACCGGTCGACACGATCGAATGCCGAAGGTGCGGCTGTGAGCCGGCACGGAAAGGTCTATCGGCAGGAGCGGGCCGAGATCGATCGTGAGGAGGTGTATAGCCCCGCACAGGCGATCCGGATGCTGAAATCCTGGCCGGAGCGCAAGTTCGACGAGACGGTCGAGGTGCACTTCAACCTCGGTCTGAACGTCCGCCACGCCGACCAGCAGCTCCGCGGGACGCTCATGCTCCCTCACGGCACCGGCCGCGAGGTGCGCATCGCAGTCTTCGCCGAGGGCGAGAAGGCAAAGGAGGCCCAGGACGCAGGCGCAGATGTGGTCGGCAGCGGCGACCTTGCCACGCGGATCCAGGAGGGGTTCGACGACTTCGACGTCGCCATTGCCACCCCGGACCAGATGAGCAACGTGGGCAAGCTCGGCCGCATCCTCGGGCCTCGCGGCAAGATGCCGAACCCGAAGACAGGGACGGTGACGATGGACGTCGGCAAGGCGGTCACCGATGCGAAGGCCGGCAAGCTGGAGTACCGGACCGACCGCGGCGCGAACGTGCACGTCTCGGTCGGAAAGCGCAGCTTCGACGAGCGCCAGCTGCTGGAGAACTACGCAGCGCTGATCGACGAGATCATGCGCGCGAAGCCAGCAGCCGCGAAGGGCCGCTACATTCGCCGCATCACGCTGACCACAACGATGGGCCCGGGCATCCACGTCGACCCGGGCCGCACAAGAGGAATCGTCGAGGAACTGGAGGAGCAGGCGGAGCCTGTAACCGCGTAAGAGACGCCCGTCGCCAGAGACAGTTGGCAGCTCGCAAGAGCAGAAGTCCAGCCGAGGCGCGGCCGAGGAATGAGGCAGTCACCTGTCTCTGCTCGGGCCCGCCTGCCGGCGGGCCTGATTCGTTCGAGGAGGTGATTCGATGCAGAGATCCGAAAAAGAAAAGGTGGTAGCCGAGCTCGCCGAGCAGCTCCGATCCACCGAGACGTTGATCGTCGCCGACTACCGCGGGCTCTCCGTGCCTGCGATCAACAAGCTGCGCGGCGAGCTCCTCGAGCACGGGGCCCGCTTCACGGTCGTCAAGAACACGCTCACGCGGCGTGCGGCCGAGGAGGCCGGGTCGGATGCGCTCCTCGCGCTCCTGGACGGCCCGACGGCAATCGCGTTTCTCGAAACGGACGGCGACCCGGTCGCCGTCGCGAAGGCGCTGAACGCTGCGGTGCGGGAGACGCGCGTCCTCGAGATCCGCGGAGGAATCCTGGAAGGCCAGCAAATCGGGCAGGCCGACGTCGCGAGCCTCGCGACGCTGCCGCCGACAGACGTGCTCCACGGCCAGCTCGTGAGTGCGGTCAGCGGACCGCTGATGACGGTCGTCGGACTGTTCGCCGCGCCGCTCCGCGACCTGGTGAACGTGATCGACGCCCGCATCAAGCAGCTGGAAGAGCAGGACGAGGCGCAGGCTGCTCAGGAGCCGGAGGAAGCCGCGGAGACCGAGGCTCCCGAGGAGGCGCCGACCGAGGAGCCGCAGGCTGCGGCCGCCGAGGAGGCGCCGCAGGCTTCTGAGGATGCGGCGGGCGGAGAAGAGGTCACTCCGGAGGCTCCGGCTGCCGACACCGCAGTGGCCGAGCCGGCACCAGGGCCCGAACAAGAAACCAGTGAAGAGACACCACAGGAGGAATAGAGATGGCAAAGACAGATACCGACAAGGTCGTCGAGCAGCTGGGCGGGATGACCGTCCTCGAGCTCGTCGAGCTGAAGAACAAGCTGGAGGAGGAGTGGGGCGTGACCGCCGCCGCTCCCGTTGCGGTCGCAGCCCCCGGCGCTGCTCCGGCAGCCGGCGGAGACGGCGCGGCGGCGGAGGAGAAGACGGCCTTCGACGTCGTGCTTTCGGCCGCCGGTGGCCAGAAGATCCAGGTGATCAAGGTCGTCCGGGCCCTGACCGGCCTGGGTCTCAAAGAGGCCAAGGATCTCGTCGACGGAGCGCCCAACCCGGTCAAGGAGGGCGTCCCACAGGAGGAGGCGGATCAGATCAAGGCGCAGCTCGAAGAGGCGGGCGCCACGGTCGAAGTCAAATAACCCGAAGGAGGGCCGCCCGACGGCCCTCTTTCGCTATACTTCCTGTCCTACTACGCAAGGGCCGCCGATTGCCCTTGCGTAGGCTTGTCCACTTTCGGTATGCTGGCCGGTTCCGGTCTAGACGTCCGCCTGCACACCCCACGCCGTTTTTCCAAGGGAGGCTTCATAGTTGAGTAGAGGAGCTGTCGCGCCGCGCGCGCGCAAGAGTTTTTCGCACCTGAAGCACGTTCTCGAGCTCCCCAACCTGATCGACATTCAGAAGGCGTCCTTCCAGTGGTTCATGGAGGAGGGCCTTCGTGAGACGATCGACGACATTTCGCCGATCGAGGACTACACGGGAACGCTCGCCGTGGAGTTCGCCGAGTAC
>DASSXA010000405.1:0-4360 GCA_035704315.1 Gaiellaceae bacterium | reverse complement strand
AAGCCCGTTCGGGTAGCCGGCGCCGTCCCAACGCTCGTGGTGGTGGAGCACCCAGTGCGCGACCGGGTCGACCTCGAGGCTCTCGAGCATTCGGAAGCCGATCTGAGAGTGACGCTCGAGGACGAGCCGCTCGGGCGGCGTCAGGGGGCCGGGCTTGCGCAGGATCTCCTCGGGGATCGCCAGCTTGCCCAGGTCGTGGAGGCTGCCGGCGAGGCGCGCGAGCTCGACTTGCTCCGCGTCGAGGCCGAGTCGCGCGGCAATCCAGGCGGCGAGCTCGGCGACCCGGGTCGAGTGACTGCCCGTGTACGTGTCGCGGGCGTCGACCGCCTTGGCGAGGCTCGCTGCGGCGCGGAAACGGGCGGCGCGGTCGGGCCCGTGCGCGAGCCGCCGTAGCTCGGCGAGCTCGAGGACGTCAGGCCGATACAGGTGCACGCGGTTCTTGCCGTGCTCCTTAGCCCAGTAGAGGGCGCTGTCGGCAAGGCGAATCAGCTCGTCCCGATCGAAGGCCTGGAGCGGGAAGCTCGCCACACCGGCACTGGCGGTCACGGATCCCACCTCGTCGAGCTCGAGCGCAGCGATCCGCGTGAGGACCGTTTCGGCGACCGAAAGCGCCTCGTTTCCCGATCGCGCGGGGAGCAGGAGCGCGAACTCGTCGCCGCCGAGTCGGAACGCTTCGCCGTTCTGCCGCAGGCGGGCGCCGACCTGTGCGAGCACGCTGTCGCCGGCGGGGTGGCCGAACAGGTCGTTCACGCGCTTGAAGTCGTCGATATCGATGAGGCAGAGCGTGAAGGGGACGCGACGGCCCTCGGCCCGCGTGAGCTCTCGCTGCAGGCGCTCATGGAACGATCGGTGGTTGCCCAGGTTCGTCAGCGGGTCTGTGAGGGCGAGCCGCATCGCGCGCAGCGCCTGGTGGGCGGAGCGCTGGTAGAGCGAGATCGCGAGCAGCGGCCCGACGAGCGCCGCCGAAAGGAGCGGCGAGCGCTGCCACAGGACGACGAGCATCAGAGCGGCCGACGCCATCAAAGTGAACGGGACGATCGTCGCCCGCGAGGAGGATCCGACAAGCGCTCCGAATGGACGACGCGCTGAGCGGGCGACGGCGCCGGACACGAGCACCAGGTTCAGCGAGTACTGCGCCGCGGCCGAGACACCGACCTGCGCCACGAGGTGCTGAGTGCCCGAACCATCGACGAGCGCGACGAGTGCTGCCGCGACGGCGGCTCCGATCGCAAAGACCGAGGCGTTGTAGGCCACGCGTTCGAGCGGGCGGTGCTCGATGAGCTGCATCGTCGCCGGGGCCGCGAAGGCGATCAGGATTCCGGCGTCCCAGCCGAAGAGCACGATTCCGCTCGTCCCGAAGACGAACGACAACGTAACTCCGCCGCTCTCCGCTCCCTCGATCGGGACGGGGTAGCGGCTTGCGAGGGTCGAGGCGGCCAGGAATGCGAGCGTCCCGGCCAGCTCGCTCAGGCTATGCGGCGCCGTTGCGAACGAGACTGCGGCGGCCGCGGCGATGACGAGTCCGACACCGCATACGGGAGCGACAAGCAGCAGCAGTCGCGGCGGCAGGCGTTTCATTGTCCCTGGTGCGCTACCAGTTCCAGTTGTTGTTGAACACTTCGCCGAGGCGATCCCAAAAAGGCAGGAACGCGATCATCAGCGTCAGTATTCGTGCTTTCCACTCCAGCATTTCGCTGTCCTTTCCTGCAGAACCCTGGCCGATTGTGGGCCTTGGCGGACACGCTGCCATCCCCCGTTTGGGGGAAACGTCGGCACTAGGCAAGGCCGGCCTCTGCAAGCGGCCGGCGGCCCCACGCGAAGCGCTCCACGTACCAGCCTTCAACAGCCGCGAGTGCGACGCCGTAGCGCGAGGAGTTGATCATCCAGCCGCCGCCGAGGTAGATCCCGGTGTGATCGACGGCGGCTGCACGCGCACGCCGGCCGCCCTTGCCGAAGAACATCACGTCGCCGGGCTCGAGGTTGGCGAAGGCGATGCGCCGAGCCGGCGGGACCTCGCCCGCCATCTGGGCGGTGGTTCGCCCCTTGATCGTGCGCGCGAGCCCCTCGCCGCCCGGGTAACGCTGAAGCTTGTACACCCGCCAGACGTAGCCCGAGCAATCGAAACCGCCGCGCGAGGTCACGCCGAAGAGCGTCTGCGTGCTGGAGCTCGTGCCGCCCCAGACGTACGGGTAGCCGATCAGATTGACCGCGGTCTGCAGGATCTTGCGCTGCCAGACCGAGTACTGCGGAAGCCAGAACGCCGATGCCAGGGAATCGATGCGACTGGTGTCCCCGCCGCGCAGGATCTGCGCGGCGGAGAACGCCGCTTCCGCGCGCGTGGCAGTGTCGTTCGGCAGGAGCTCGAGCGCGTCGTTTCGGGCGTCATGGTTCTTGCGGAGGCCGAGCAGCCGGGCGACGACCTCGCTGCCGAAGCGGGCCGGCGGGTGCACGCCCGCCGCACGCGCCTCCGCGGTGAAGAGCCGGGCGTCGTCGCTCAGGCCGAGCGCACGGACGAGAGTCTGGTCGAGAGCCGCAAGCGTGACCGTCGCCGAGGGCTCGCCCGAGGCGACTGGAATCGTCGCCGTGAGGCCCACGACGAGGTCGTCGAGCGCACCGCGTGTGAGCGGCGCGTCGGGGCGGAACGTTCCCGGATCTCCGCCCATGAGGCCGCGCGCGGTCACGAGGTTGATCTCGGGCTGTGCCCAGGAACGCTTCGCGGCGGCGACCACGACCACCGGCGTGGTCAGCGCCAGACAAGCGCAGGTGAGTGCCGCGGCAGGGCGTCTCACTTTTCAAGGCATCGGCCGAGGGGCTCCAGACCTTTAGCCTCCCGGCCGTGAGTTGGGAAGTGCGCCCCGAGCCCGAGGATCCGGCCGAGCGCGGCACATTGGTCGCGGCTGTCGAACGGGCGCTGGCTGAACAGGCCGAGAGCGCCTGGTGGCGTTCGGGCCTCGACGACCAGGGCGGCGGGCATGCTCCGAAGGGGCCATGGGCGCAGCCGGGAGAATCCGGCGGTGGCTGAGTTCTCCACGATCCTCGTTGCAAACCGCGGCGAGATCGCGATCCGGATCTTCCGCACGCTGCGGGAGTTCGGGATCAGTCCCGTCGCCGTCTACTCCGAGGCCGACCGGGGCTCGCTGCACCTCGAGTTCGCCGACGAGGCGTACCTTCTCGGGCCGGGGCCGCCCAGCGAGAGCTACCTCGCGCAGGACCGCGTGATCGATGCCGCGCGCCGTGCTGGCGCGGAGGCGATCCATCCCGGCTATGGGTTCCTCGCCGAGAACGCGACGTTCGCACGGGCGGTCGAGGAGGCGGGCCTCGTCTGGATCGGCCCGCCGCCTGAGGCGATCGAGGTCATGGGCTCGAAGGTGGCGGCCCGTGAGCGGATGCAAGCCGCGGGAGTGCCGATCATCCCGGGGACAACCGAGCCGGTCTCGAGTGCCGACGAAGTGCGCGTCCTCGGCGAGGAGCACGGCTGGCCACTGGCGATCAAGGCCTCGGCCGGGGGAGGCGGGAAAGGCCTGAAGATCGTCCACTCCGCCGACGAAGTCGACCGCGCCTTCGACTCGGCTCGGCGCGAGGGTGAGGCGTACTTCTCGGACCCGGCCGTCTACGTCGAGCGGTATCTGGAGGATCCGCGCCACGTGGAGGTGCAGGTGCTCGCGGACGCCCACGGCAACGTCATTCACCTGGGTGAGCGCGATTGCACGATTCAGCGCCGGCACCAGAAGCTGGTCGAGGAGACGCCGTCGCCGGCCGTGTCGCAGGAGCTCCGCGAACGCATCGGCAAGATCGCTGTCGACGCGGCCCGGGCGGTCGGATACCAGTCGGCCGGCACGATCGAGGGGCTGCTCTCGAAGGAGGGCGAGTACTTCTTCCTCGAGATGAACACCCGCATCCAGGTCGAGCACACGATCACCGAGCTCGTAACGGGCCTCGATCTCGTTCGCGAGCAGGTGCTGATCGCGGCGGGGGAGCCGCTATGGCTGCGCCAGGAGGACGTTCGGCTCGACGGCCATGCGATCGAATGTCGCATCAACGCCGAGGATCCGTCCAACGGCTTTCTGCCGGCGCCCGGGAGGATCACGGGCTACCGGGAGCCGGGTGGGCCGGGCGTGCGGGTGGATTCCGGGGTCGATGCCGGGCGGGAGGTCGTGGCCCTGTACGACCCCCTGGTCTCCAAGGTCTGTGTGCACGGCGTTGATCGGGAGCACGCAACGAGCCGAATGCTGCGCGCGCTGGCCGAGTACCGGATCGACGGCGTCACGACGCTGCTGGGCTTTCACCGCGCCCTGCTCGAGCATCCATGCTTCGTCGACGGCACGACGTGTCACGGTGTCGTCGAGTCGGAAGAGCTTGC
>DASSXA010000260.1:0-12997 GCA_035704315.1 Gaiellaceae bacterium | reverse complement strand
CCTCCGAGCCGCCGCCCAAGGTCGAAGCAGAGCGGAACGCTGGCCAGCGCGAACAGCACCGAGAGCCACCGGAGGGCACTCGAGCTCGCGTCCACCGCGAAGACAGCGTGCGCCAACACGAAATGGAGGGGAGCACCGCCGCGGTCGACGATCACCGTGTCGAGCACCTCGGTCAGCGGGCGCATCGAGATCAGGCCGGTGATTGCCTCGTCCTCGTACAGGGGCTTGCTGCCTACGTCGGGCGCTAGGCGATAGAGAAGGAATCCTGTCGCCGCGGCGACCGAAGCGACGGCAACAAGCCGAATCCTCGCGCGCATGAGCAGTGCCTCGGACTGCCGATCATCCGTTTGGCGGATGGGTGTGACGCGGGTTGGCGCGGATGCTTTCGCCATGGGCCTGAGGATGGTCGCATTGCCGCTGGTGGTCGGACTCGCGATCGTCTTCGCCTCCTCGGTGGCCGCCGCGCGGCCGCGGCCGCCGAGTTGGGCGCTGCACGGACCCTATTCGCCCAGGATCGACCCATCTGAGTTCGTCGCTGCAGTCAACAACCGCTACTTCCCCCTGAAACCCGGCACCCGGTTTCACTACACAGGCGTCCTCGAGAGGACCCCGCAGATCGACGACATGGTCGTGCTTCATCGAACCAAGGAGATCCTCGGAGTGCGGTGCACCGTCGTCCGCGACACTGTCTCCGAGCACGGGAAGCCGCTCGAGCGCACCTTCGACTGGTACGCGCAGGACAAGCGCGGAAACGTCTGGTACATGGGCGAGGACTCGCTGGAGCTGAAGCACGGCCGTTTCGTTCGGGCTGACGACTCGTGGCAGTCAGGCGTGAACGGCGCGAAGCCAGGGATCATCATGCGCGGGAACCCCGAACCCGGACAGGTCTACCGGCAGGAGTACTACCCGCCCGGCGGCGCGCTCGACCAGGCGCATGTGCTCGGACTCAACGCGCCCGTGAAGGTGCCCTATGGCGCGTTCGAGAAGTCGCTGCTCACCGTCGAATGGAGCCCGGTCGAGCCGCAGTTCGAGCAGAAGTCCTACGTCGCAGGAGTCGGCGAAGTCGCAGAGCATGTGACCCAAGGGGGACACGAGGGCTTCCAGCTCGTCAGCGTGACGCGCGGCTAGGCGACCGATTCCCAGGGAGAAGCGGCCGGGCCGCTTCTCCCTGAAGCCTCGCTTTTACGGGTCGGCGAGAACCGCGCAGAGGTCGACGGACGATTGCGACGTCTGCGTAAAGGACGTCACGTTCCCGTCCTCGTCGAATGTCAACGACACGGGCCCGTGCGTCAGAACGAGAACGCCCGGAAAGAAGATCAACGAGCTGCCCGAGAGATTGAAGGTAGACGGGTCAGCGAGATCTTCTTTGCCTGGCCCAGAGACGTTTAGGACTCTTGACTTGCTGGGATGTTCGAGATTCGTCACGCGCACGACGAGCCGCCCGCTGATGATCTGCTTCCCGCTCGCGAAGGTCGTGAGGAACTCCTTGTTCACGATGATGTCGATCCTCACGTCAAAGGAGCAGCTGCCGCTGACGATCAAGAACGGCGGCGCTGGTAGCGGTTCTCGTACAGGCTTGTCTCCAAGCGCGGCGGGAACGATGAACCCTGCGGAGAGCACTGCCGCGAGTGCCACAACGAGTCGATGCATCGAAAGACTCCTTCCTGGTCGCGCGTTCACCATTTGAGCTCCCCGGCGGGGCCCGCGACTTCGCAGAATGTGTCTTGCGCAACGAGCCACTCATTGCGCGTTCGCGTCAGGCTGTCAAGCGCGGCCTGGACGTTGCGGATTAGAAGAGCTGGTTCTCGCCCTGGAAGATCGCCGAGACCGACTCGTCGGCGAACACGTTCATGATCGTCTCCGCCAGCAGGCCCGACACGGTGAGGACCGTGAGGTTGGGCGGCCGGCGCATGGGATCCAGCGGGATCGTGTCCGTGACGATTAGCCCGTCGATCTCCTTCGCCTCGCTGAAGCGTTCCAGCGAGTCCTTGGCGAAGATCCCGTGCGTCGCGCAGACGTAGACCTTCGTGGCGCCGGCCTCACGCAGCGCGCGCGCCCCGGCCAGCAGCGTTCCGCCGGTCATGATCACGTCGTCGCCGACGATGGCCACCTTTCCGCTGACGTGGCCGGTCACCTCGGTGACCGCCGCCTCGTCGTGGGCGGGTCGCGTCTTGTGCATGATCGCGAAGTCGGCGCCGAGGATCTCCGCGAACTTGACGGCCATCTTGGCGCGGCCGGCGTCGGGAGCGACCGACACGACTCCGTCGCCCGAGAGGCCCTGGTCGCGCAGGTGCTGGGCGAAGATCGGCAGCGCGACCATGTGGTCCACGGGAATCGAGAAGAAGCCCTGGATCTGACCCGCGTGGAGATCCATCGTCAGCACCCGGTCGACCCCGGCAGTTTGAAGCGTGTCGGCGACGAGCCTGGCCGTGATTGGCTCGCGCGGACGCGCCTTGCGGTCCTGACGCGCGTACGGGTACCAGGGGATGACGGCCGTGATCCGCTTCGCCGAGGCGAGCTTCGCCGCCTGGATCATGATCAGGAGCTCCATCAGGTTCCGGTCGACCGGCTCACAGCCCGTCTGGACGAGGAAGACGTCGGCGCCGCGAATCGACTCCTCGAAGCGGCAATACGTCTCGCCGTTGGCGAAGGAGCCGAGCGTGATCTCGCCGAGCTCGACGCCAAGCCGCTTACCGATCTTCTCGGCGAGGTCCGGATGCGAGCGGCCTGAGAAGAGCATCAGCCGCTTCTGCGGCCCGCGCTCGATCCAATGGTCCGGCTTGGCTCGGACCTCGGGGGTCACGCCCGGAACGGTCTCGAGGCCCGGGAGCGATGCGACTTCAGTCGTCGTCGTCGTCTCCGTTGTCTCCACGTCCGGCGTAGCCCTCCTTGTTCTCCTGTCGCGCTCGGGCGACGGCGAGCGCTCCGGGCGGGACGTCCTTCGTGATGACCGACCCGGCCGCAATCCAAGCGCCCTCGCCAATCTCGACCGGAGCAACGAACGCATTCTGTACGCCGGTCCTGACGTTCTCGCCGATTGTCGTGCGGCTCTTGGGCTTTCCCGGCTCATGGGGATAGTTCACGGTGATGTTGCCTGCGGCGATGTTGGTCCGCGCGCCGATGTCGGCGTCGCCGATGTACGAGAGATGCGGAACCTTCGTCCCCTCTCCCACGCGCGAGTTCTTCATCTCCACGAACGTGCCCGCCTTCGCGCCCGCCTCGAGAACCGTGCCGGGGCGAAGGTAACAGAAGGGCCCGACCAGCACACGCGGGCCGATCTCCGCGTCCACGGCGACGACGTGCGGGCCGATCTCGGCACCGGCGCCGACACGAGTCGTGCCGCGCAGCACGGTGAACGGATGGATCGTCGAGTCCGCCTCGAGCTCGACGGATGGCTCGATCCACGTCGACGAGGGATCGACGATCGTGACCCCGGCCGACATGTGTTCCTCGTTGATGCGGTCGCGGAGTGCTGCCCCCGCCGCCGCCAGTTCCATGCGTGTGTTCACGCCTTCAGCCTCCTCGGGATCGCCTTCGTGCGCCGCCACCAGCTCATCGTCGTCGACGAGCAGCCGAACCGCATCGGTCAGGTAGAGCTCCCCTTGAGCGTTGGCAGGCTCGATCCGCTCGAGCGCGGGCCAGAGCTTGGACCCGGTGAAGACGTAGATGGACGAGTTGACCTCGTCGATCGCGCGCTCCTCATCCGTCGCATCGGTCGCCTCCACAATCGCCCGGACCGAGCCGTCCTCGCCGCGGACGATGCGCCCGTAGCTGGCGGGATCGCCTCGCCTGAAGGTCAAAACGGTCGCGGCCGCGCCTGACTCCCGATGCGTCGCGAGCAGCAGCTCGAGCGACTCGGGGCGGAGCAGCGGAGAGTCGCCGGCGAGGACCAGCAGATCGCCGTCTTTTTCGTCCAACGATCCCCGCGCCGCCGCAAGCGCGTCACCCGTTCCGCGCGGCTCCGCTTGCACGGCGACCTGGAAACCGTCGAATGCGTCGGCGTAGTCCGGCCCGGTCACGACGACAAGCGGGTCCGGATCCAGCGAGCGCGCGGCCTCCAGCACCCAGTCGACCAGGCGCCGGCCGAGCAGCGGATGAAGATGCTTCGGCGTCTTGGAGCGCATGCGGGTACCAAGTCCGCCAGCGAGGACGACTGCTGCAAGTCCGGGGCTCTTCACGGGCTTCTAAATGGCTGGGGCGCCAGGATTCGAACCTGGGATCACGGGACCAAAACCCGTTGCCTTACCGCTTGGCTACGCCCCAAAAATCGAAAGGTGCCGACCACACGGAAGTCTAGCGGCGGTCGCTGAAGAGAACTATGAGGGCGACGGCGGCCAGGAAACCGACCGCGATCAGCGTCAGCGTTCCCACGAGGATCACAAGGATCGGAACCAGCGCGACCAGGGCTTGCGAGACGGCCCCGATCCAGAGGATGTCGCGCGCGGACTGTGAGCGGAGGCGGTGCTCGAGCGCAAAGTAGGCGACGATCACCAGGGCGGCGACGAGCAGCGCGCCCCAGCGATTGACGGCGCCGAAAACGAGCAGGATCGCTTCGGCGACCGCGATCCAGACCGCGATTCGCGTTCGATACCTGCGCAGCCAGCGGTCAGTTTTTGTGGTCCCGTGCTCGAGTACCGGATGCTGCTCGATCATCGCCGAATCAAGCTACCAAGCAGGTGCCGCGATCCAGCTGCGCCCGCGACCGGCCAGCGCGGCGTGGGCGGCGAGCGCGTCGTCCTGTTCGGCGAACAGGCCGTAGACGGCCGGGCCGGCGCCCGAGACGTCGGCTCTGAACGCCCCATGGGCGCGAAGCTCCTCGGCGAGCGGCGAGGAAGCGAGATCGTTCGGCGGCAGGGCGCCGAGATCGCCGAGCGCGAGCGCGCGAAGAAGAGCCGCTCGGCGCTCCGCGAACCCGTCTTCTCCTCTGAAGGCGTCGTAGACGGCGCCGGTGGACGGCTTACGCTCGCCTTGAGGATGGATCAAGAGGATCCAGTAGTCCTGGGGCAGGCGGAGCGGCTGCAGCTCGGTGCCGTCGCCTTCGGCGAGTTGCGGCCCGGTGGTGAGGAAGAACGGGATGTCCGCGCCGAGCGGCGCAGCGAGCTCGTGGAGCTCAAGGTCTTTGAGCGGGTGGCGGAGGGTCCAGTTCGCGAGGCGCAGCGCGGCCGCCGCGTCCGAGCTGCCGCCGCCGACGCCGGCGGCAACCGGAATCTCCTTGGCGATCGTGACGCGCCAGTTCGGCGGCGTTTCGGCGGCGTCGGCGAGCTGCTCGAGGGCGCGTCGGACGATCGTGTCCTCGGCGAATCCTTCGATGCGAAGCTCGTCCGCCGGTTCGAGCGCGATGCGGTCGGCGAGGGAGATGCGCTGCAGAACGGTGGCGATCTCGTGACGACCGTCGGGCCTCTTCGGCCCGACGACCAGCGCGAGGTTGATCTTCGCGGGTGCGAGGAGCTCGCTCACGCGAGCGCGGCCGCGAGTTCCACGAACTCCTGGGGCTCGAGCTCCTCGGCACGGGTCTGATCGGTTCGCCCGATGGTTGTGAGTGCAGCCGCTGCGCGCCCTCGATCGGCTACGCCCGCGAGCTCCAGCGAGTTGGGAAGCCGCTTCCTCCGATGGGCGAACGCCCCTTCGACGACGCGCTTGAGCTGCGGCCACGGTACCGGCGGGGGCTCCGGGCGACGACGGAACGCCACGAGCGCCGAGTCCACGTTCGGCCGCGGGCGAAAAACTGTTCGCGAGACGGGATGGAAGCCGGTTCGCTCGGTCATGAGCTGGATGAGGACCGAGACTGCCCCGTAGGCCTTCGTCCGCGGCTCGCCGAAGAAGCGGTCGGCCACCTCGCGCTGCACCATCACACTCCAAAGAGCGATCGTCGGGAACCGCTCGAGGCTCTCGACGACGATCGGGGTCGCGACGTTGTACGGCAGGTTGGAGACCAGCTTCGTCGGCGGGGGGTCGAGCTCCGCAGGATCGAGCGACAGCGCGTCCTCGAAGCGAAGGTGGACTTTCGAACGCCCGCCGAAGCGCTCGGTCAGATAGGGCTCGAGCCGTCGGTCGAGCTCGACCGCATGGACGTCCGCGACCCGGTCGGCGAGGTACGCGGTGAGAGCGCCTGGCCCGGGGCCGATCTCGAGCGCGACGTCTTCCGGGCCCAGCTCGGCGAGCCGGCCGATGACGCCGAGGATGTTCTCGTCGACGAGGAAGTGCTGGCCCAGGTCCCGCTTGGGCGTCGGGAGCGTCATCCCACGCCGAACGCGCGTGAGGCGTTCTCGTCGATGCGGGCCGCGAGCTCGTCGGCGTCTTCTTCGCGCGTCTCCGCGAGCGAGGCGACGGTGTAGACAACATTGGCGGGCTCGTTCGGACGGCCGCGGCGAGGTTGAGGCGACAGGTACGGGGAATCCGTCTCGGCGAGGATCCGGTCGGCCGGCACTGCACGAGCGGCGGCGCGGAGGTCGTAGGCGTTCGGGTAGGTCACGTTGCCGGCGAACGAGACGTAGTAGCCGCGATCGAGGGCCGGCTGAAGGAGGCCAGGCGACGAAAAGCAGTGGAGAACGACGGTGCCGTCGAAGTCGGCGAGCGCCCGCGCGACATCGGCGTCGGCCGCGCGGCAGTGAATGACGACCGCCTTCCCGAGCTCCTCGGCAGCCGCGAGGTGCGCCTGGAAGAGCTGTCGCTGCGCGTCCTGCGGCGCGTAGTCCCGGTAGTAGTCGAGGCCGGTCTCCCCGATCGCCACCGGCGCGAGCTCGCGCAGGCGCGCGAGCTGGCTCGCGTCGGCATCGCCAGCCTCGTGCGGGTGGATGCCGAGGATGGGATCCACGCCCTCAGTGTTGGCGCAGAATTCGGCGACCTGCGTCCAGGATGGCGGCCACGCGCCGACCTCGAGGATTCGGTCGACACCCGCCGCCCGCGCGCGCTCGACGAGCTCCGTCGGCGCATCGGCGCACGCATGCATGTGCGCGTGGGTGTCGATCACGCAGATGCGGCTTCGGCGGTCTGCTCGAGCCGCGCGAGCTCGTCCTCGACGACCTGTTCGGCGTCGAGCTTCTTGAACAGCGGCTGTGGCTCTCGGAGCTTGCGACCGGGCGTGAGCCGGCTCGGTTCCCACGAACCGACCCAGGACTCGTAATCCCCGGTGAGGACAACGTGCGTCTCCCCCTCCTCGTCGATCTCGCGAAACTCGAGCGGGCCGGCGAGGAAGCCCTCGTAGCCGAGCAGCTCGTGGAGGTGCTGCGACGAGAACGGAATGAACGGGGTGAACAGCGTCTTCAGGCTGTCCACGACGCGGAGTGCGACGTAGAGGATGGTGGCCGCTCGTGGCCGGTCGCTCTCCATCAGCGCCCAAGGGGCCTCGTCATTGAGGTACCGATTCGCTTCGCGAGCCACGCGAAGCGCCTCGGTGAGGCCGGCCCGGAAGCGGGCCGCCTCGATCTCGGCGCCGATCGTCTCGAAGGCCCGCTCGACCAAGTCGAGCAGTTCGCGATCCTCGGCAGTCAGCTCGCCGGGCTCCGGGACCTCCCCGAAGTTCCGGTAGGCGTTGATCAGTGTTCGGTTGACGAGATTGCCCCACGTCGCGACGAGCTCGTCATTGTTCCGCCGAACGAAATCGGCCCACGTGAAGTCTGTGTCCTGCGTCTCGGGCCCCGCGATCGTGAGCAAGAAGCGAAGCGCGTCGGGGTCGTAACGACTCAACACGTCGCGCACGTAGATGACGACGTTTCGGCTCGTGCTGAACCGCTTTCCCTCCATGGTGAGGTACTCGCTCGAGACGATGTCGTACGGGAGGACGAGCTCTCCCCGGCCGGCGCCGTACTCGCCGCCCTCGCCGTAGCCGAGGAGGATGCTCGGCCAGATCACCGTGTGGAAGGCGACGTTGTCCTTGCCCATGAAGTAGTAGTGACGTGACTCGGGGTTTTGCCACCACTGCCGCCATGCGTCCGGGTCGCCGGTCGTCATGGCCCACTCGATGCTCGCGGAGAGGTAGCCGATCACAGCGTCGAACCAGACGTAGATCCGCTTCCGCTCGTCCTCCTCGTAGCCCGGCACCGGTATACGGACTCCCCAGTCGAGGTCCCGGGTGACCGGCCGGGGCTTCAGATCGTCAACCAGGTTTTGCGAGAAGCGGCGGACGTTGGGACGCCAGTGCTCCTGCCGCGAGATCCACTCACGGAGCTGGTCGGCGAACGCCGGAAGGTCGAGAAAGAGGTGGTTCGTCTCGCGGAAGATCGGCGGCAGGCCGTCGATGCGGGAGCGCGGGTTGATCAGGTCGATCGGGTCAAGTTGGCGACCGCAGTTGTCGCACTGGTCGCCGCGCGCGCTCTCGTACCCGCAGTAGGGGCACGTGCCCTCGATGTAACGGTCGGGCAAGGTGTTCCCGGTCGATTGCGAGAACGCGACCTGCATCGAGCCCTCGATGATGTACCCCTTGTCGTAGAGGGTTCGAAAGAGGTCCCGCACGACACGATGATGGTTTTGTGTTGTCGTACGAGTGAACAGGTCGTACGTGAGCCCGAGATCACGGAGATCCTCGCGGATGACACCGCTGTAAAGGTCGGCGGTCTCACCGTACGAACGTCCCTCCTGGTCGGCGGCCACCATGATCGGCGTGCCGTGCTCGTCGGTCCCGCTCACCATGAGGACGCGATTGCCGCGGAGACGCTGATACCGCGCGAACACGTCCGCCGGCACGCCGAACCCCGCCAGATGGCCAATGTGTCGTGGCCCGTTCGCATACGGCCAGGCCGGGGCGATAAGAACGTTCTGTGGTTGAGTCAGCGAGCGCTCCATCCGAGGAAGGTTCCGGTGAATCCATCTTACGAGCGGCCTCGTGGTCGCCCGGGGCGATTCGTCGGAGGAGAAGCACGCCGAGGAGCGCAAGCACAGCCGCCACTGCGAGCAGCCACGGAGGCTTCGTCCCCGGGACACCAACCGGCGTGGCCACGTTCTCGACGGGCGTGTCGGGCTGAGCTACCGGCGTCCGGACGGGAGCGACGCGGACAGCCGTCGCAGGACGCGTGCGCTCCGTTCCGGGCCGGGCTGCCGGGCGGACTGCTGGTCTACGCAGTTTGGGCCGGGCGTGCCCCGGACGCCGCTCGGCAGGCCGCTTCGCCGTCGCCTGACGGCGAACTGCCCGCGCGCGAGGTGTGACCTTCGAGTCGACCTCCGTCGCCGCTCGGACCTCCGGCTTCGTACGCGCCGCCCGGCGCACCGCGTTGGCCGGGACAGGGGCAGCGCGTCCGTCTCGCACCGGCGAAACGTTCACCACCTCGGGCACCGCGGCCGGCGTCGGCGCCGGAGTGGCGGGCGCGGCCGGAACGGAAGACGGAGGTACCGGAGCGGGCGCGGCTGGAGCCGGCTCCTCCGCTAGGCGTGGCGGTAGGAGCGTCAACGGGTCGAGATACCCCTTCGGGTCGTCTGCCCGCCGAACGCCGAGATGGACGTACGGCACGTCTACTTCGGCATCGCCCGACGGGCCGATCGTTCCGACCGCCTCGCCCTCCGCCACGCCGTCGTCCGCAGCGACGGCGATCGAGCCGAGATGGAGCAGCGTGACCGCGTAATCGTCCGCGGTCCTGATCGTCACCGTGCGCCCGTTGCCAGGGAGCCAGCCGGCGAAGGAGATGCGCCCGCCGGCAGGCGCACGTACGTGCGACCCCGGGTCGGCACCGATGTCAATGCCCGTATGGCCGTGTTCGCGGTACTCGGGTCCTCCGAACGCAAAGCCGCGCAGCACAGGCCCGTTCGCGGGCCAGGTCCAGGCTTCGGCCGCGGGCGGGCAGACCAACGCGATTGCAAGCAGCGCTGTCCAAGCTGTTGTCTCTTTCGTCAACATGGATAGCGGAACGTAGCAGCCGGTGAGGCTGTTGTCAAATATGACTACAGAGAGCCGCGATAGAGACGATTCCGTGGCAACCCGGTCAAACGCGCCACCACGTCAGCCGCCGACCGACGCGAAAGGCCGCCGGCCACGAGCTCCCCGACCGCATCGAGCGCCGGCGCCTCATCTCCCACGTCGACCTCGGCCGGGCCGATCACGATCGTGATCTCCCCCTTCGCCCCCTGCGAAAACCGTTCTGCAAGCTCCCTCGCCGAGCCTCGAACGACCTCTTCGTAGCGCTTCGTCAGCTCCCGGCAGACGGCGACCGGCCGATCGGGGAGCACCTCTGCGAGGCTGGCCAACGACGAGCCAACGCGCTGCGGCGACTCGAAGGCCACGAGCGCCCAGGGTCGCCGCGCGACTTCGTTCCACAGCGCGCGGCGCTCTCCGCTCCCTCGGGGCAGATAGCCAAGAAACTGAAACCGATCCGTGCCAAAACCGCTCGCGACGAGCGCCGTCTCCACAGCGCTCGGACCGGGAAGCACCGTCACGGGCACGTCGGCTTCCCGTGCAGCCGCGACCAACCGTGCGCCGGGATCGCTGATCGCAGGCAACCCGGCATCACTGACCAAAGCGACTCGTTCGCCCGCCTCGAGACGCGGCAGCACCTCGGCGGTCCGCTGCGCTTCGTTGTGCTCGTGGTAGCTCAGGAGCCGTGCGTCGATCCCGTGCCGTTCGAGCAGTCGGCGGGTGTGCCGCGTGTCTTCGCAGAGAACGAGATCCGCCTCCTGCAGCTCGCGCAGGACCCGCAGCGTGACGTCCTCGAGATTTCCGATCGGCGTCGCACAGACGGCGAGGGGCACCGGCTACCCCGGGGCAACGTGGCCGCCCTGGTCGAGGCCTTCGAACCCGACCAGCGCAGCCCCGACCATGCCCGCATTCGATCCAAGCTCGGCCCACTTGACCTGGACGAGATCGCGGGCGGGCTTCAACGCCTCACGCGCGAGCGTCTCGCGTGCCGGCTCGAGGAGGAGGTCGCCGGCCTCCGAGAAGCCGCCGCCGAGAACGACGATCTCCGGATTGAAGATGTTGACGAGCGAGGCGATGCCCGCACCGAGAAACCGGCCGATGTTCGCGATGTCCTCCTTTGCGCCCGCATCGCCGTCCTTGGCGGCCTCCACCAACGTGTGCGCGGTTCCATTCCCGAACCGCCGCCGGGCCGCGTCATCTGCGCAGCGGCCAGAGGCGAAAGCCTCGAAGTGCCCAAACCCGCTGCAGCCGCCGCCGCACGCGGGCCCCCCGTATTCGAGAACCATGTGGCCGAGCTCGGCAGCTGCGCCAACTGAACCGCGATATGGACGGCCGTCGAGAATGAGCCCGCCGCCGATCCCGGTCCCGAGCGTGAGCAGCACGACGTTGGACGCGCCACGGCCTGCCCCCAGCTGCCATTCGGCGATCGCCGCGGCGTTGCCGTCGTTGTCGATGGCGACGGGCAGCCGGAAACGCTCCGCCATCCGGTCGCGGAAATCCAGGTCGGCGAGCGGAATGTGCACGGAGGACACGGCGCGTCCCGCCAACTGGTCGATCGTGGACGGCAGGCCGAAGCCCAACGCGACGATGTCGTCGTCGAGCAGGGTCTCGACAACATCGTCCAATTGGGCGAGAAGCTCCTCTTGCGAGGAAACCGGCGTGCGCCGTTCGTCGCGCCTCACGACGGCGCCCTCCCGGTCGACGGCCCCGGCGAGGATCTTCGTCCCGCCGGTGTCGATGCCGATTGCGCGTTGGGCGGTCACAGGCGGCGGCTACGATACCCCGCCGGATGGCCCGGGAAGACAAGCCCTATCGCGTCTACAGGGGAGGCCGGGCCAAAGGCGGCGTCCCGACCCTCACGAGGCAGCCCCGGCCCAAGCCTCCGCCCCCAACTGCCGACGGCCGGCCGCCGGAGCAGTACCGCGGGCCCGGGCCTGCCAAGCGCGAGCGGCGCTGGGGACGGGGCCGAATCGCCGCGATCACAGTCGGCGTGCTCATCCTGCTCCTGATCGGGTGGACCGTCGCCGGCTACCTGGCTGTTCGCAGCGGCGTGCAGAAGGCGAACGACCGCCTTTCCGGCACGGCCAAGGCCCAGCTCGTGGCTCAGGACGGCCTGATGCTGTCGAACCCGAGCACGATCCTCGTCCTCGGAAGCGACCACTCGCGCCACCCGACCCGTCGTGGAAACCGGCTCTCGGACTCGATCATGGTGATCCGTTCCGATCCGGAGCACCACACGCTCTCCTACCTCTCGATCCCGCGTGACCTCGAGGTCGACATCCCCGGCCACGGTCACGACAAGATCAACGCCGCGTTGCCCCTCGGCGGCCCCTCGCTGGCGATCCGAACCGTCCGTGAGACGCTCGGCTTGGAGGTCAACCACGTGATCCTCATGGACTTCCCGGCGTTTCGCGAGGTGATTGACGCACTCGGAGGAATCGAGGTGGACGTCCGCTCGCCGGCCGTCACGAAGCACGATTGTCCGTATCCGAGCGCGCAGAAGTGCGCACGCTGGCAGGGCTGGCGCTTCGGCCGCGGCCGGCAGGAGATGGATGGGAAGCGCGCGTTGATCTACTCGCGGATCCGCAAGAACGACCTGAACCCGGGCGAGAACGATCTCAACCGGACGGGCCGTCAGCAGCAGGTCCTCCAGGCGACCCTCGGGAAGATGGTCGGCGTCGGCACGTTCTTGAAGCTCCCCTTCATCGGGGACAAGCTCGTGAGCCCCCTTGCGACGGACCTCTCGACCGCGCAGATCTTCCAGCTCGGCTGGCTCCGCTTCCGGGCCTCGACGGATCGAACCGTCTACTGCCGGCTCGGGTTCACGGGCGACAGCGACCGCAATGCCGAGGTGCTGCTCATGTTCAGCGGGCGCTCCGCACTCCAGCCGCCCAGCCCGGTCACCGGCGGCGCCGGGTGCCTCAAGGGAACACCGCTCTCCTAGGTCGGCTCGGTAGCTGGGGTCTTCGTCTCTTCCTTTTTCTTCTCGCCGCCGCTGTCCGGCTTCTCGCCGTCGCGGGACGGCTTCCGGCCGCCGCGTCCGTAGTCCGTGGAGTAGAAGCCCGAGCCCTTGAAGTGCACGGCCACGGGGTGGAGCACCCGGGTCACCGGTCCTTTCCCGCAGACGGGACAGACCTCCGGCGGCGCTTCGGAGAT
>DASSXA010000091.1:0-5748 GCA_035704315.1 Gaiellaceae bacterium | reverse complement strand
CCGGTGTCGGCGAATCGCTGCACGTCCGGCTCGGAGAGATGCACGCAATGGGCGCACCAGACGTCCTCGGCTAGCCAGCCGACCTCTTCCAAGTACTCGACCGGCGTGCAGCCGTAGAGCTCGCGGCAGTACTCCTCCTCTTCGGCCGTCTCTGCCACGTGCGTGTGCAGCGTCAGGCCATGCCGGCGGGCTAGCTCCGCGGACTCCCGCATCAGCTCCTTCGTCACCGAGAATGGCGAGCAGGGCGAGACGGCGACCTCGACGCCGCGCGACGCGAGCTGCTCGGTCTCCTCGAGGATCGTCTCGCGATCCTCGACCAGAGAGTCAGGCGGAAGGCCGCCACGCGACTGCCCGAGATCCATGGAGCCGCGGCCCACGACGAGGTGGACCCCGAGATCCGCCGCAGCCTGAAGGAGAGCGTCGATGACGCCGGGCTGCCCGCGCGGGAAGACGTAGTGGTGATCGAACACGGTCGTGCAGCCAGACAGGGCGAGCTCGGCGAGGCCGGTCCGGGCCGCGGCGTACTCGGCCTCGCCGTCGAGACGCGCCCAGATCGGGTACAGCGTCTTCAGCCAGGTGAAGAGGTCGGCCTGCTGCGCGTGCGCTCGAGTGAGGGTCTGGTAGAGGTGGTGATGGGTGTTGACCAGCCCGGGCGTGACGAGGGCGCCGCCGAGATCGATTCGCACTTCTGCCTCCGGCGCGGCGCCCGCCCCGACCGCACTGATCAGGTCATCCTCTAAGAGCACCCAGCCGCGCTCATGCTCATGACCGTCATCGCCCATCGTGACGACGTATGCGTTCTGAAGGAGAGCCGTCACGCTTCCAACGGCACGATCTCGAAGCGATCGACGTCGACCAGACCCCGGTCCGTGATCTTCAGGCTCGGAATCACCGACAGGGCGAGGAAGGCCATCGACTGGAAGGGCGAGGCGAGCCGGCAGCCGAGGTCGTGTGCGGCCTCGACACACGCGCGACTACCCGCGATCACCTCTTCGAGGCCGGCGTCCGAGAGCAGCCCGGCGACCGGCAGCTTCAGCTCGGCGCGGACGATCCCGCGGTCGATCACCACCACCCCGCCGCCGGTCTCGGCCAGCCGCCGGACGGCCCGCAGCATGTCGTCGTCCTTCACGCCGACGACCACGACGTTGTGCGCGTCGTGAGCGACGGTCGAGGCCAGCGCTCCGCTCCGGAGCTCGAAGCCGCGGACGAAGCCGAGGCCGACTCGGCCGGTTCCGAGATGCCGCTCCACGACGGCGATCTTGAGCAGGTCACGAGTCGGATCCGCGAGCGCCCTGCCGTTTTCCGCCAGAGGCTGTTCGACCAATGACTCGGTGACGATCTGGTCCGGCACGATCCCGATCACCCGAGCGCGACTGTCTCCGGCCCACGGGATGGCGAAGTCGTTGGTGGCGAGGGGCCGGATACGGACGGTGTGTTTGACCCACTCCGGCACCTCCGGCCTTGGGATCTCACCGACCTCCTTACCGGCCTTCAGCACGACCTCGGGGACGAAGCTCTCGAGATCCGGAAGTACGAGGACGTCGGCCTGGTAGCCGGGGGCGAGCGCGCCGAGGTCGGTCAGGCCGTGCCAGGTCGCCGGGTTCAGCGAGGCCATCACGAGCGCATCCTCCGGAGCAACGCCCGTCGCCACCGCCTCGCGCACCATGGAGTTGATGTGCCCCTCCTCCGCGATGTGCTCGGGCTCGCGATCGTCCGTGCAGAAGGCGAGGCGATGCGGGCCGAACTCCTCGACGAGTGGGAGCAGCGCGTGGAGGTTGCGCGCGCCGGAGGCCTCGCGGATCAGCACCCACATGCCGGCGCGGAGACGCTCCCGCCCCTCTTCGATCGTGCTCATCTCGTGGTCGGAACGGATCCCGGCCGCGGCGTAGGCGTTCAGCCCCTTGCCGAGGAGAGTTGGAGCGTGTCCGTCCACGTGCGTGGCGCCCGGCAGGGTCAGCTTCTCGAGCTCGTTCTCGCTGCCGGATACGACGCCCGGGAAGTTCATCATCTCGGCGAGCCCGAGCACGCGCCTGCGCCGGAGCAAGCCCTCGAGATCGCCCGGGCCGAGCGGCCTGCGCGGCGACTCGAACGCCGACGCCGGGACGGATGACGACGCCATGAAGAACACGTCCAGCGGCAGGTCGGTGCAGAGGTCGGCGAGCCAGTGGACGCCGTCGGTGCCCAGCACGTTGGCGATCTCGTGCGGGTCGGCGACCACGGCCGTCGTTCCGAGTGGGAGGACGAGGCGGGCGAACTCGTCCACCAGCAGCTTCGACGACTCGAGGTGCATGTGGGCGTCGATGAAGCCGGGGACGACGTAGCGGCCCGAGGCGTCCAGCAGCTCCTCACCCTCGTACTCGCCGAGCCCCGCGACGGCGCCGTCCGCAACGGCCAGGTCCCCTTCAAGCCACTCGCGTGTGAAGGCGGAGAACACGCGGCCACCGCGGATGACGAGGTCGGCAGGTTCGTCGCCGCGGGCAACGGCGAGTCGGCGCGAGAGGTCGGGCATTGCAGGAAGAACGTACTAGCCTTGCCCGAATGGATGTCATGACTCCCCGCTCGCTCGACGAGGCGCTCGCGCTCAAGGCCGAGCTGCCCGAGGCCGTTCCCATCGAGGGAGGAACGGACGTGATGGTCGAGCTGAACTTCGACCGAGCGCGGCCCGAAGCGCTTCTGAACCTGAACGAAGTCATGGAGCTGAAAGGGTGGTCGCGCGAGAACGGGACGCTCCGCCTTGGCGCCGCGCTCACCTATGCCGAGGCCATGGAGGAGCCGTTGCGTGAGGAGCTGCAGGCGCTCGCCGAGGCCTCCCGGACCGTGGGCTCGCCCCAGATCCGCAATCGCGGGACGATCGGCGGGAACCTCGGGACGGCCTCACCTGCAGGCGACGCGCTGCCGCCGCTGCTCGTGGAGGGCGCCGAGGTCGAGGTGGCGGGTCGACGGGGCCGGCGCCGGATGCCGTTGCGCGAGTTCCTCGTCGGCCCGAAGCGGAACGCGCTCGAGCCCGACGAGCTGATCGTCGCCGTGTATCTGACGCCGAGCGGCGCGCAACAGACGTTCATGAAGGTCGGACCGCGGAACGCGATGGTCATCGCGGTCTGCTCGCTGGCCCTCGCTGTCGACCGGGAGCGGGGCGAGTTGCGCGCGTCGTTCGGATCGGCTGGGCCCGTGCCCGGGGTGGTCGTCGCCTCGTCGGAGGATCGCGACGCGTTTCCTGAGCAGGTCGCCGAAGCGGCCAGCCCGATCGACGACGTCCGGGGCACGGCCGCCTACCGCCGGCATGCACTACGCGTCCTCACGAAACGCGCACTCGACCGGTGCCTGGCATGAAGATCGCGCTGACCGTCAACGGAGAGCCGCAGGAAACCGCGATCTGGCCCGGGGAGAGCCTGCTCTACGCGCTCCGCGAGCGGCTCGGGCTGCCGGGCTCGAAGAACGCGTGCGAGCAGGGCGAGTGCGGATCGTGCTCGGTGCTGCTCGACGGGAGCCTGGTGTGCGCCTGCCTCGTCCTCGCCGCGCAGGCCGACGGACACGACGTGGTGACCGTGGAGGGGATCGGCGAGGACGGACAGCTCCACGCGGTGCAGGAGGCGTTCGCGGAGACGGGTGCCGTCCAGTGCGGTTTCTGCACGCCGGGGCTGATCGTGTCCACGGTCGACCTGCTTGCTCGCAACGGCGAACCGTCCGACGACGAGATCCGCGAGGCCCTGTCCGGCAACCTCTGCCGCTGCACCGGCTATCAGAAGATCTTCGACGCTGTCCGGCTGGCGGCTAGTAGGGCATGAGCACGAAACTCGAGCTCGGCCGCGTCGGCGAGGCGGTCAGACGCATCGACGCGATTCCGAAGGTGACGGGCGAGTTCGCGTATTCGAGTGACCTCTTCGGCGCGGGGATGCTCTGGGGACACACGCTTCGCAGCCAGCACGCCCATGCACTGATCCACTCCCTCGACATCTCGCGGGCGCTCGCCATGCCTGGCATCCACGCCGTGATGACGCACGACGACGTTCCTGGGGACAAGCGGTACGGACTCGAGTTTCCCGACCAGCCTGTGCTCGCGTTCGACCGCGTGCGTTACTGCGGGGAGCCGGTTGCGCTCGTCGCGGCGGAGCACCCAGAGCAGGCGCGGCGCGCAGCGGCCAAGATCATCCTCGAGTACGAGCCGCTCGAGCCGGTCGTCGACATGGAGCGAGCGGCGGATCAGGAGCCAATCCACCCGCAGCTCTGGACGCTTGGTCACGGCTTTCGCGACGATCCCCGGCCGAACGTCGTCCGGGACATGCGAATCCGCCGCGGCGACCCAGAGGCGGCGGGCGATGTCTCAGTCGAGGGGTACTACGAGCTCGGAATCCAGGATCAGGCGTTCCTCGGGCCCGAGTCGGGACTCGCCGTTCCGGATGGCGAAGGCGGCGTCGACATCTACGTCGCGACCCAGTGGCTGCACGTCGACCGCGACCAAGTGGCCCCGTGTCTGGGGCTGCGCAAGGAGCAGGTCAGGATCCATCTCGCGGGTGTGGGCGGCGCCTTCGGGGGCCGCGAGGACCTCTCGATGCAAGTCCACGGCGCGATGCTGGCCTTGCACACGAACCGGCCCGTGAAGTTCGTCTACACGCGCGAGGAGTCGTTCTTCGGGCACGTCCACCGGCACCCGGCGCGGATCTGGATGGAGCACCGCGCGAACCGCGACGGGAAGCTCGTCTGCGTCAGGGCGCGGATCCTGGTCGACGGCGGGGCGTATGCATCCAGCTCGACGGCGGTGATCTCGAACGCCTGCTCCTTTGCCGTGGGGCCCTACGCGATCGAGAACGCACTGATCGAGGGCACCTGCGTCTACACGAACAACCCGCCGTGCGGTGCCATGCGCGGGTTCGGCGCCGTGCAGAGCTGCTTCGCAGCCGAGGCGCAGATGGACAGGCTCGCCGCCGCGCTCGAGCTGGATCCGGTCGAGCTGCGGCTCCGCAACGCACTTGCGCCCGGAGATTCGCTTCCAACGGGCCAGAAGATCACCGGAGCGCTGCCGGTCGCCGAGGTGATCAGCCGGGCGGCTGCGCTTCCCGTGCCGGAGCCTGAAGAGCTTCCGCGGGATCCGATCCGGCTTCCCGGCGGCGCCGGGAACACGACGCGCGGCGACGGCGTCCGGCGAGGCGTCGGCTTCGCGGTCGGATTCAAGAACATCGGTTACTCGGAGGGCTTCGACGACTACACGGCGGCGCGCGTGCGTCTCTTCGCCGACGCAGAGGGCGAGCTCGCCGCTGAGGTGCACTGCGCCGCCGCCGAGGTCGGGCAAGGAGTGACGAACGTCATTGTCCAGGTGGCCCGAACCGAGCTCGAGACGGCGAACGTCGTGCTCGCGCCGCACACGACAGGGTCAGTCGACTCGGCCGGGTCATCGTCGGCGTCGCGGATGACTTGGATGGCGTCCGGGGCCGTCCAGGCCGCCTGCCGGGCGGCCAAGGACGAGCTCGAGCGCCGCGGCGGCCGGCTCGGCTCCGGCGAAGAGATCGATCTCGAGCGCGTCTACCGACACCAGCGCACGGCGCCGCTCGACCCGGAGACGGGACAGGTCACGGACGAGCGCGCTCACGTCGCGTTTGCCGTCGCTGCGATGCGCGTCGTCGCGGAGGTCGACGTCGAGCTGGGACTGACGCGTGTCGTCTGGATCGGAACGGCGCAGGAGGTGGGGAAGGCGGTCAACCCGCAGGCGGTCTACGGCCAGATCGAGGGTGGCACCGCCCAGGGCCTGGGGCT
>DASSXA010000023.1:0-4636 GCA_035704315.1 Gaiellaceae bacterium | reverse complement strand
CATCTACGGGATCCCGGGCCAGAGACCCGCCGACCTCGACGCCGACATCGACGAGGCGCTCGCTCTCGGACCGGAGCACCTGTCGTGCTACGAGCTCGAAGCCAAGCCTGGCACGCGGTTCACCCATGCGCATGGTGAGGACCTCGATCGCCAGGCGGAGGCGATGGAGGACTACTTCGAGCGCGTGGTCGACCGACTGACCGCGTCGGGGTACCGCTGGTACGAAACGGCGAACTTCTGCCGAGCGGAGGAGGGTGCCGGTGGTCGCGACCTGCGTTCGAAGCACAACCTCGCCTACTGGCTCGGCCGGGACTACGTCGGCCTCGGGATTGGGGCAGTCTCCACGGTCGCCGGTCGTCGACGGCGGAACACGCCACGGCTGCCCGCGTACCTGGAGGCGCTGGAGGCCAGAAGCGTGCCCCCGCGTGAGGTCGAGGAGCTCGGAGCGGATGTTCGCTTGCGCGAGCGGCTGATGCTCGGCCTGCGACTCGACGAGCCGTTCCACCTGGGCAAGCCCGAAGGCGTGGTCGATCAGGCGGCGCTCGGCCGGCTGGAAGGTCTGGGGTTGCTCGCGCGGCGTGTCGGCGAGAACGGGGAAGAGGACCTTGCGCTCACCCACCGCGGCCGGCTACTCGGTGGCGGCGTGACGGCCGAGCTGCTCGCGTGAACGGTAAAATGCCTGCAAAATGGTCGCAGTCGAGCTGACCGACCGCCAGCGAGAGATCCTGCGACGCCTCGTCCAGGAGTACATCGCAACAGGCCAACCCATCGGCTCCAAGCACCTGGTCGAGCGAGCTGGGCTGCGCGTGTCGCCGTCAACGGTCAGGGCCGAGCTCGCCGAGCTGGAGCGGCTGGGCCTGCTCACGCACCCCCACACCTCGGCCGGGCGGGTTCCCACCGAGGCCGGCTACCGGCTGTTCGTGCAGGGACTCCTCGACCGGTTGGAGCCGCGGCCGGTCACGGTCGAGATCGACCTCAGCAGGGCGGAGACAGAGGTGGAGTCCGCTCTGCAGGCGACGACGGAGGCCCTTTCGCAGTTGACGCGCTTGCTCGCGCTCGTGTCCGCGCCGCCGCTGGAGGCCGCGACGGTGCGCCATGTGGAAGTCCTTGCGCTGCAGCCGCAGCTCGTCGTGGCGGTTGTGATCACCTCCACGGGCGGCGTTACCAAGCGCGTCTTTGCGCTCGGAGAACCAATCGACCCAGGGCTCGTCAACTGGGCGGCCGAGTACTTGAACGAGCGCACCGTCGGCATGCCACTTGGGTCGCGTGGCCTGCGCCAGGCCTTTGCCGAGGCCGGCCTGTCCGAGCGGGAGCGTTCCTTCCTCGAGCTCTTGCGTCCCGCGTTCACAGACGCCGCAGGCAGCGAGGAACAGCGGCTGTTCGTCGGCGGCGCAGCGACAGTGCTCGGACAGGCCCAAGGCGAGGATCTCGCGACGTACCGCCCACTTCTCGAGGCGCTCGAGGAGCGCGCAGCGTTGCTCCAGCTTCTCAGCGATGCGCTCGGCGGCAAGGACGGGCCGTTCGTGCGCGTCGGCATGGAGCTGTCGCATGCCGGCCTGCGTGAGGCCTCGCTCGTCGGAGCGACCTACGGCCTTGCGCATCGCCGCCTGGGCGCGGTCAGTCTCCTCGGTCCGCTCCGGATGGACTACGAGACGGCGATCCGCTCGGTGCGTGTGGCGTCGTACGAGCTCTCCCGGTTCGTGGAGGAGATCTACGCCGAGAATTAGCGCCCGGGCGCACGGCTACGCTTGCCGCAATGGCGACCGCTGAGCGGGATTACTACGAGGTGCTGGGCGTCCGCCGCGACGCGGATGAAACGGAGATCAAGAAGGCGTTCCGGCGGCTCGCGCGTGAGCTTCATCCCGACGTGTCCGACGCTCCAGACGCGGGCGACCGGTTCAAGGAGGTCGTGGAGGCGTACGAAGTGCTCTCGAACACGGAGACTCGGGAGCTCTACGACCGCTTCGGGCATGCGGGCCTGAGAAGCGGGGGGTTCGAGCCGTCGCACTTCGACTTCGGGAACCTGGCGGACATCTTCTCGGCGTTCTTCGGCGACGATCTCCTCTCGGCCACGTTGCGGGCGGGAGCGCGCGGCGCCGACATCGCCGCGGAGGTTGAGATCGAGCTCGTGGAAGCAGCGAGGGGGACGAAGCGGGAGGTGTCGTTTCAGGTTGCCGTTCCCTGTGGACGCTGTGACGCCACGGGTGTCGAGCCGGGGACCGACGTCACCATCTGCCCGACCTGCCAGGGGCAGGGACGGCTCCAGCGGGTCTCGCGCAGCGCATTCGGCGAGTTCATCCGCACGCAGGCCTGTCCGACCTGTGGCGGCGCCGGCCGCGTGATCGAACATCCATGCCGCGATTGCCAGGGTTCCGGCCAGGTGCTCGAAGAGCGGCGGCGCGAGGTCGAGATCCCTCCCGGCATCCACGACGGGCAGCGCATTCGGCTCTCCGGCGAAGGCCATGCGGGCGCTCCTCGCGGGCGTGCCGGCGACGTCTACGTGCGGGTGAGGATCGTCCGCGATGAGCGCTTCGTGCGCGAGGGCGACGACATCTTCTCGACGGTCGATCTGACGATGACGCAAGCCGCGCTGGGCGCGCGTGTCGCTGTCCCCACGCTCGATGGAGAGACCGAGCTCGAGTTCGCGCCGGGGACTCAGCCCGGCGAGGTCGTCGTTCTGCGCGGACGCGGTATGCCGGTGCTCCAGGGCTTCGGCCGCGGCGATCAGCGAGTGCTCGTCAACGTCGCCGTGCCTCGCCAGCTGAACGACGAGCAGCGTGACCTGCTCGAGCGCTTCGAGGGCATCTCCGACGATCAGACCTACAGGTCGGAAGAGGGGTTCTTCGACAAGCTCAAGAGCGCGTTCCGCTGAGCGCGAACGAGCTCCGCCGGGTCTCGATCCCGGTCCCGGCGGCGCTACGGGAGGAGGTAACGGCGCGCCTGCTCGAGCTGCATCCCGAGGGCTTCGAGGAAGCTGAGGATGCGCTGGCCGTCTACACGGACTCGGCCGGCGAAGCCCGTCTGCGCGAGGAGTTCGACGACGTCGAGGTCGAGCCCGTCGAGCCGGGGTGGGAAGAGCGTTGGCGGGAGTTCCACCGCCCGGTCTGGGTCGGGCCGCTCTGGATTGGGCCGCCGTGGGAACAAACGCCTGAGGAAGGCATAGCCGTGGTCATCGATCCGGGTCGCGCCTTCGGCACCGGCTCACACCCCACCACGCGGCTCTGTCTTGGCTTTCTCACCGACCTCGATCCGTCGAGCCTGCTGGATGTCGGGTGCGGGTCGGGGGTGCTTTCCATCGCCGCCGCGAAGCTCGGCTTCGGGCCAGTCGTCGCGATCGACCTGGACCCGGCCGCGGTCGAGGCGGCGCGGCGGAACGCTTCCGTCAACCATGTCGGAATCGACATCAGGCACGGCGATGCACTCGAAGAGAACCTTCCAGACACGGCGCTCGTACTGGCGAACATGAATCTCGCCACGGTGGAGGCGCTCGCCTCGCGCATCGGTGCGCGGCGGCTCGTCACCGCCGGCTACTTCCATTCGCGCATGCCCGATCTCTCGGGCTACGGCCACCGCGAGCGGCGGATCGACGGCGGCTGGGCTGCCGATCTGTTCGAACGGCAGTAGATTTGCGGCTCTGATGGCCACCTTCACCGTCCGTTTCCTCGGCTGCAAGGTGTCCCACGTCGACGCGCAGGCGCTTCGCGAGCGCCTGCTCGCCGATGGGCACTACGAGCTCGACGGCTCGGCCGACATCGCGGTCGTCAACACCTGTTGTGTGACGAACGAGGCGGTCGGGAAATCGCGTCAGGCGGCCGCGAGAGCGGCACGCACCCACGAGCGGGTGTACGTCACGGGTTGCGGGGCCAACCTCCGCGGAGACGCATTTGGGACGCTGCCCGACAACGTTTCGGTCGTGCGTGGGACGCCCGAGGAGACGCCGGCGCTCGTGGCACGGGACGTCGGGCCGATCGGCTGCGTGCAGGCAGATTCGCGGCTCGACCGCGTCCGTGCGTTCGTCCGGGTCCAGGACGGTTGCAGCTTCTCTTGCAACTTTTGCGTGATTCCGCTCGTGCGGGGGGCGTCGAGGAGCAGGGCTGCGGGCGCAGTGCTCGCAGAGGTCGAGAAACGCGTGCGACAGGGCCACCGCGAGGTCGTCCTCACCGGCATCAACCTCGGGTGCTACCGGGATCGCGGTGCGGGCTACGGGCTGGCACGGCTGGTTGGCGAGGCCGGCGCCGTCGCTGGTCTCGAGCGCCTCCGGCTCTCGTCGATCGAGATCAACCACGTGAATGACGAGCTCGTCGCTGCCCTCCGTGAGACGCCGGTCGTGTCGCGGCACCTCCACGTCCCGCTCCAGTCCGGCGACGACGCGATCCTCGAGGCGATGGGTCGCCGCTACACCTCGCAGACCTATCTCCGCCGCCTCGCGCCCCTTCACGACTTCAACCTGACAGCCGACGTGATCGTGGGATTCCCGGGCGAGGACGAAGCCGCGTTCCGCAACACGCTTGCCATCGTCGACCGGGCGGGAATCACCAAGGTGCACGTGTTCCCGTACTCGCCGCGCCCCGGGACGGTGACGGCCGAGGCGGACACGGTTCCGCCTGCCGTCAAGAAGGAGCGCGGCGCACGGCTC
>DASSXA010000016.1:0-2201 GCA_035704315.1 Gaiellaceae bacterium | reverse complement strand
GGAGGCTCGATTCGCCCGAGACTCACTCGAGCTCGGCGAGTTCGGCCTCAGCTACCAGCGGCTCGGGCCGAACTTCCGCATGCCGTTCGGACACAAGCACAAGCAGCAGGAAGAGGTCTACGTCCTCCTGAGGGGTAGCGCCCGGATGAAGCTCGACGACGAGATCGTCGACCTGAAGCAGTGGGACCTCATCCGCATCCCCAAAGAGGTGACGCGGAACCTCGAGGCGGGGCCCGACGGTGTGGAGCTCCTCGCGATCGGAGCACCGAACACCGGGCTCCACGACGCCGAGCAGCTGCCCGGCTGGTGGAACGACGAGTGACTGACGCGCGGGTCCTGGGCCCGGGCGGGGGGCTGATGTTTGCACCTGCGCCCGAGGTGGCGTTCACGGCACAAGACGACCGACGAGGGCTTCTTCATCCTCGAGGGCACAGTTCGCATCGAGGTGGACGGCGAGACCACCGACGTCGAGGCCGGTGGCTACGCACGCGTTCCGCCCGGCGTCGTCGACCTTTTCCAACCCCACCGACCAGGCCGCCCGTTTCCTGGGGATTGCCATCCCAGGTGGCTTCGAGCGGTACTTCGCGGAGCTCGGCGAGCTGATGGCGAACGAGCCTTCATGGCCACCGGCAGACATGGCCCTCTGCTGGCGCTGATGTCGCGTCACGACACGTTCCCACCCCCTGCTCCGTAGCGCTCCGTCTGCGTTACTGCGCAACGAACGCAGAGCCGGCGAGGAGACAACGAGCCGCGCCTCCGATGGAGTACTGCTCGACGAGGAAGCTGCCGCTGACGAGCGCCGAGCCGGTCGGCGATCGGTAGACGAAGGTCCCCAGCGCATCGTCGTCGTGCGCTCCGACGAGATCGAAACCGTCGGTCGTGTCGAGATCGTCGTCCTCCGCGTAGCTGACCGCATCCGGCGTCCCGGCCGAGATCACGCCGGATCGCGCTCGCCCGTTGTTCACCATCGAGCTCGCCTCGAGGGATAGGTCGCCGCCCGCACTACAGGCCGCTTTGAGCACGAGCCCGCCGAGGTTGAGGATCTCCGTCTCCGGCGTTCCGGCCGGGAGGTCGGCCGAGATCCGCTGCGCGCCCGCGCCGGGCGGCCCGGGAGGACCCGGCGGGCCAGCAGGACCCTGGGCACCTGGAGGCCCCGCGGGGCCAGTGCCGCCGGCCGGCCCCTGGGGACCAGCTGGTCCTTGAGCCCCACGTGGCCCCGGTAGTCCACGAGGACCTGCTGGCCCGCGCCGGCCGCGAGGGCCGCGAAGGCCGCGAAGGCCGCGAATCAGCTTTGGCTTCTTCTTCACTTCGGGGGCGGCGGGGGTGGATGTCGCTGTCGCGGCGCCGCCGGAAACCGCCACGGCAGCGGCCGCCAGCAGCACCGCGACGAGCGCTGAGCGTCTGATCAAGGTTCCTCCTCGACTGGTTTGCATTCATCTGGTTTAGCCGCTCAACCCTCCTTCCAGAGCGGGTTTTCACACCTTCAGCACGGTTTCGGCACAGCTTTGTGACAGAGGGCCGGAGCTACGATGCGCCGGTGAGTCAACTCAAGCCCGAAGACACCAGGACCCGCGAGGACGAGCCACGCTACGAGCTCGACTACGAGGCGTACGGCCCGAACGACTGGGGCCCGGTCAAGCATGAGCCGCGGTTTCCGATCCTTCGCAAGCTCGCGGCGCCGTTCATCGCGCTAGGCGTTCTGCTCTGGAAGCTCAAGTTCGCCGTCGCCGCGGTCTTCAAGTTCAAGCTGTTCACGACCTCAGCCTCGATGCTCGTGTCGATCGCCGCTTACGCCTGGATCTGGGGCTGGAGGTTCGCGGTGGGCTTCGTCTTGCTCATTCTCGTACACGAGATGGGCCACTATCTGGAAGCTCGGCGACAAGGCCTCGACGTCGGCGCTCCGGTGTTCATCCCCTTCCTGGGTGCCGCGATCCTGCTCAAGGAGAACCCGCTCGGCGCCTGGCGGGAGGCGCAGGTCGCGATCGCCGGGCCGATCCTCGGCTCCCTCGGCGCGGCAGCGGTCTGGCTCGTCGGCGAGCAGATGGACTCGGACCTCCTCAGGGCGCTCGCCTTCACAGGTTTCTTCCTCAACCTCTTCAACCTGCTGCCGGTGGTCCCGCTCGACGGCGGTCGCATCGTCGCCGCAGTGCATCCGGCCCTCTGGCTGGTCGGCTTCGCCGGCCTGATCGCGCTCGTCTTCG
>DASSXA010000412.1:0-3113 GCA_035704315.1 Gaiellaceae bacterium | reverse complement strand
CCCTCGCGCTGCAGCGTCTTCAGAATCCCGAAGAGCTCGTCGGCCTCCTGCGGCGTCAGCACTGCGGTGGGCTCATCGAGGATCAGGAGGTCGGCGCCGCGGTAGAGCGCCTTGAGGATCTCGACCCGCTGTTGCTGGCCGACGGTGATGTTCTCGACGCGTGCGTCTGGATCGATCGCGAAGTTGAAGGTCGCCGAGAGGTCGCGCACGCGGCGGTCGGCCGTGTCGTAGTCGAGGAAAACCCCCGCCTTGTGCGGCTCGGCGGCGAGGACGATGTTCTCGGCAACCGTCATCACCGGAATCAGCATGAAGTGCTGGTGCACCATGCCGATTCCGTGCTCGATCGCCTCGCGCGGCGACCCGATCGAGACCGGCTTGCCGTTGATCCGGATTTCGCCCTCGTCCGGGTGATACAGCCCGTACAGGACGTTCATCAGGGTCGACTTCCCGGCCCCGTTCTCGCCCAGGAGTGCATGAACCTCGCCACGCCCCAAGTCGAAGTCGACGTGGTCGTTCGCGATCACGCCGGGAAAGCGCTTTGTGATCCCTCGCAGCTCGAGAATCGGGACCCGGTCGTCCGGCATCGGAGGAATCCTAGGGGGCGAGTTGAGCCCGCCCCCTAGGAACCGACAGTTGCCCTACGACGCAGGCGGCTTGATCTTGCCGCTGGCGATCAGCTTGCGGATCGCGTTCGCCTTCTTGGTGTACTCCGCCCGCTTCGCCTTCGACAGCCTCGTGCTGAGCCTGCCGTAGCCGACGCCGTTGTTCTTGACGCTGTAGGTCGTATCGAAGCCGCCCTGGAAGCCCGAAGGATTCGCCTTGTACTTCTTGATCATGTCGAAGACGGCCGTGTCGACGCGCTTCGTGGCGCTGGTCAGGATGTGCTTGCCGAGGAAGTACTGGTCGGCGTCGACGCCGATGCCCCAGATCTTCTTCTCCTTGACCGCCTGAAGCCCGCCGAGACCGCACTGGCCGGCGACCATGAAGGCGACTTTCGAGCCGCGGTCGATCTGGTCGAGCGTCGTTTCCTTGCACTTCGCCTGGTCGGCGAACGTCGGGTCGTTCGCGTAGTTCACGAGCACCTTCACGCCCTTGTTGGCGCGCTTGGCGCCGGCCTTGTAGCCGGCGATGAACCTCACGATGGCCGGGACCTTGTTAGCGCCGACCGCGGAGATGATGTCACGACCCTTCTGGTCCTTGACCACGAGACCGGCGATGTAGCCGACCAAGTACCCGGCCTCCTGCTCCTTGAACTGGATCCCGCGAACGTTCTTCTCCTTCTCCTTGAGAGACGCCCACTCGACGTCGATGCCCGCGAACTTCGTGTTCGGGAATTGTGGCGCGACGGCATCGATGGGTCCGAACGCAAACAGAACGCCGACCGGGAAGACGAGACCGTAGCCCTGCTGAGCAGCCGTCCTCAGGTTCGGGGTGCGGTCATTGGCCGAGTTCGTGATGTACACCCGGCCCTCGACTCCCAGCTGCTTCTGCGCCTTCTGGAGCCCGACGTACGACAGATGGTTGAACCCCTTGTCGTTGAGGCCGCCGATGTCCGTGACAACCGCGACTCTGACGGTCGTCGCGGCGGATTTCGACGGCGCCGCAGTTGCCGAGAGCGCCATAGCCAGCATCACCGCAAACGCGGCAAGGCCGACCGACGCCCAAGGCAAGAGTTTCCTTACCTGCACTGAATCCTCCTCTTTCTTGAGGTTTTTCCTCGCTACCGAGGGATGCGAAGGTTGATGCTAACCCCCTTCACTCGGACGTGCAGAGGGCGAGAAAGTTAGCCCGGAATCCGGTCGAAATCCCGCTCGTCAAGCAAAACGCGCCGCGGTTTCGACCCCTCGTAGCCGGAGATGATCCCGCGGCGCTCGAGCATGTCGATCAGGCGTCCGGCGCGGGTGTAGCCAACCCGCAGGCGGCGCTGGAGGAGCGATACCGACGCGGTTTGGGTCTGCACGACGATCTCGATCGCCTTCTCGAGCAAAGGATCCTGGTCGGGGTCGAAATCGTCATCGTCGCCCAGTTCCTCGGGTGGCAGTTCGGGAGCCTCGAGCAGCGATTCGTCTAGCTCTTGGCCGCGTTGCGCGCGGCACTGCTCTACGAGCAGGGCGATCTCCTCCTCGCTTACATAGGCGCCCTGGAGCCGCTGGAGGCGGGAGGTTCCGAGGGGCTTGAACAGCATGTCTCCCTGACCGAGCAGGCTCTCGGCACCCGCCTGGTCGAGGATCACGCGCGAGTCGGTCTGGCTGGAGACAGCGAAGGCGATGCGTGACGGGACGTTCGCCTTGATCATCCCAGTGATTACGTCGACGGACGGCCGCTGCGTCGCGAGGACGAGGTGGACGCCGACAGCCCGCGATTTCTGGGCCAGGCGGATGACGGCGTCTTCGACCTGCTGCGGCGAGATCATCATCAGGTCGGCGAGCTCGTCGATGACGACGAGGAGGTACGGGAGGGTCTCTTCGCCGCGGCTGCGGAAGGCGCGGTTGGCCTCGGGGAGGTTTCTGGCGCGCACGCTGCTCAGGCGCTCGTATCGGCGCTCCATCTCGGCGAGGACGTTTCCGAGCACGATCGCGGCCTCCTTCGGGCTGGAGACGACCGGGGTCAGGAGGTGCGGGATCGACTCGTAGAGCGAGAGCTCGATGCGCTTCGGGTCGATGAGGATGAGGCGTGCGTCGTCGGGCGTTGCGCGCAGGAGCACCGAGCTCAGGATCGTGTTGATGCAGCCCGACTTGCCCGATCCGGTGGTCCCGGCGATCAGGAGGTGCGGCATCCGCGCGAGGTCGGTCCAGACGGCGTTGCCGGCGATGTCCTTGCCGAGCCAGACTGCGAGCGGGCTCGCCGAGGTCGGCAGCTCGTCGAACACATCGCCGAGCGTGACGAGATTCGGCGACAGGTTCGGGACCTCGACACCGACCGCCTGCTTGCCCGGGATCGGCGCCAGGATGCGGATCTCGGTCGTCGCCAGTGCGTATGAGAGGTCGTCCTTGAGCGCCGAGATCTTGGACATCTTCGTCCCGGCCGCGAGCTGGAGCTCGTAGCGGGTGACGCGGGGGCCTGTGATCTCGCCGACGACGCGTGCATCGACACCGAAGTCGGCCAGAGCGCGG
>DASSXA010000060.1:0-3081 GCA_035704315.1 Gaiellaceae bacterium | reverse complement strand
GCTCGATGTACGGGACGTCCTTCCATCGATCAGGGTTCCCACGCTCGTCGTCCACCGCCAGGACAACCCTATCGTCACAGTCGACCAGGGGCGGTATGTCGCGGACCACATCGAGGGCGCGAGCTTTGTCGCTGTACCTGGTGCCGACTACGGGCTCGCGGTCGGCGACATCGACGTCGTCATCGACGAGGTGGAGGAGTTCCTCACGGGCACCCGACCGGCTCATTCCACCGACAGAGTCCTCGCCACGGTGCTGTTCACCGACATCGTCGACTCCACCCCCCGGGCCGTCGAGTTGGGTGACGCCCGCTGGCGTGAGCTGCTCGAGAGCCATGACGAGCTAGCGCGCACGGAGGTCGTGCGCTTCGGTGGGGTGATCACCGACTTCACGGGGGACGGTCTTCTTGCAAGCTTCGACGGCCCGGCACGCGCCGTGCGCTGCGCTTTCGCTCTTCGCGATCGCCTGCGGACGCTCGGCCTGGAAATCCGGGCCGGTCTCCATACAGGCGAGGTCGAGCGACGCAGTGAAGGGCTGGCCGGCATCGGTGTCCATATCGCCGCTCGCGTGCTCGCCCTTGCGGGGGCTGGCGAAGTGCTCGTTTCACGGACGGTGAGGGACCTCGTGACGGGCTCGGGCTCGCGTTCGTCGACCGCGGAACACATGCCCTGAAGGGCGTTCCCGACGAGTGGGAGATCCTCGAAGCGATCGAATGACCGCTAAGGGCTGAGGCTCGACCTCAGCTCGATTCGGCTCATTTGGCCGAGGCCAAACGGTGCTGAATCTGGTCGAACCGTACGAACCCTCCGAAAGGTGCCAGGCACCGTTAGGAGGGTTGAGAGTTACCGCCCCGGGCTGTACGGGATCTACCCGGCGACCGGCTGCTTCGACAGCTGCGCGATGTAGCCGCGGACATCCGCTGCCGGCTCGCTGTACGCCTCGCCCAAAGCGGATTCCACACGCTGCATGTAGTCCTTCGCCCAGTCGGGAAGCTCCGTGTCCATCACGGCAAGGAACTCCAACGTGCTCGCTAGACGGATGTCGGCGATCGTCGGACCATCGCCGCCGCCGATGAAGCCCCTGTCGATGCCGTAGTAGCGCCGGTACGTCTCGAGGATGCGCGGGAGCGCCGCTTCCGCGGCTCTGCGTGCGGCTTCTTTGTCTTCTTCCGAGGCTTCCGACGTGGAGACCTCACCCGGATAGCCCGCAAAGCCGAGGCGCGGGTACGTGGCGCGGGTCAGGAGCGGATAGAGGATGCTCATCGTGTAGAAGTTCGCGGCGTCGACCATCGCGCGGCGGTTGAGATCCGTGGGGTAGAGGTCGTCACGGCCCTCGCGGCTCGCGAGGTACATCATCACCGCGCAGCTTTCGCCGAGGGCGCCCTGCGGGAGGTCCTCGGTTTCGATCATCGGGGTGAGGCCCGCCGCGTACTTCGACAGGTACTCCTCCTCCTGCGTCTTCCCCCAGACGTTCTCCTCCTCGACCGGAATCCCGGCGGCGCGCACGAAGACGCGGACGGACATGTTGTTCACGCTGGGCGGGAGCATGTTCAGCTTCATTGCCATGACCGATCCTCTCCTTTTTCGCTCGTTACTCAGCCGGAATCTTCTCCGACGCGGCGCGCACCGGCAACCATGGCCTGGAGCTTCCGGAACGCCCGGTCGCGCGGGAGATACTTCATGCCGCAGTCGGGGGCGACGACGAGCCGCTCGCGCGGGACGACGGTCAACGCCTTTCGGATCCGCTCTGCCACGACCTCGGGAGACTCGACCTCGGTCGAGCCGAGGTCGAGGACTCCCAGCACGATCGTCTTGTCAGCGACGTCGCGGAGAACCTCCGGATCCAGGTTCGGCTGCGCCGCCTCGAGCGAGAGATGGCTCGCCGAGCAGTCGTCGAGCTCACGCAGAAACGGGTAGCCACTCGGGCGGTCGTGGACGATGTGCGCGTAGCCGAAACAGGTGTGGAGGACCGTCTCACCGTCGATGCCCTCCAGCGCACGGTTGATCGCCTCGATGGCGTACTCACGCGCCGCTTCAGGCCGGGCCTGGAGGTACGGCTCGTCGATCTGGACGACGTCGGCGCCGGCCGACTTCAGGTCTCGAAGCTCCTCGTTGACGGCCTCGGCGTACCCCAGCGCCAGCTTCCGTGGGTCGCCGTAGTGATCGTCCTGCGCCTGCTGCGTCATCGTGAACGGCCCCGGAACCGTGATCTTGATCCGGCGGTCTGTGATCGCCCGGAGAAACTCCACGTCCCGGACCTCGACCGGCCCCCGGCGGCGGATCGGCCCGACGACTCTCGGGACGGGATTCTCGTGACCCGTGCGATCGAGCGCGACGCCGGGATGCTCGAGATCGACGCCGTCGAGCGCAGTCGCGAAGCGGTTCGAATAGCTCTCCCTGCGCATCTCACCGTCCGTGATGACGTCCACGCCGACCCGCTCCATGTCCTGAACGGCGAGCCGAGTCGCGTCGTCCTGGGCCTCTTCGAGGAACGGCTCTGGCACGCGCCAGAGCTCGCGCGCTCGCACCCGCGGCGGCAGCCGCTCCCCGAGCCGCTCGCGGTCGATCAGCCAGCCGGGCTGGGGATAGCTCCCGACAACCGTCGTGACAAGAGCGTCACTGCCCAGAGCCGGGCGAGTCTATAGAGTCGCCGCCAGTGGTCTGGGTGATCGTGATCCTGGTCGTGCTGGCCATCGTGGCCATCGCCCTGATCGCTCTCTACAACCGATTCGTCCGGCTCCGTAACCGCGTGGACAACGCCTGGGCCCAGATCGAGGTTCAGCTCAAACGGCGGTGGGACCTGATCCCGAACCTGGTCGAGACCGTCAAGGGCTACGCCGCGCACGAGCGGGAAACCTTCCAGAACGTCACGGAGGCGCGCGCTGCGGCCCAGCAGGCGCAGACACCCGCCGCGTCCGCACAGGCGGAAGGGCTGCTGAGCCAGGCGCTCGGACGGCTCTTCGCCGTCGCCGAGGCGTATCCGGAGCTGCAGGCCGACGAGAACTTCCGCCAGCTGCAGACCGAGCTTGCCGAGACGGAGAACCGCATCGCCGTCTCGCGCCAGGTCTACAACGACACGGTGCT
>DASSXA010000042.1:0-3218 GCA_035704315.1 Gaiellaceae bacterium | reverse complement strand
GCTCCACGGGCGAGCCTTAAGCGCAAGGTGCCGAAGATCATCGCGGTGGGCCGGCTCAAGGCACCGAAGGACTTCCTCACCCTCGTTCGCGCGGCGAGCAGGCTGCCCGAGGGGGCCGAGACGCTGATCGTGGGCGAGGGCCCGGACCGCCTGCGGCTCGAGCAGGAGATCAACGCGCTCGGCGTCACCGAGCGCGTTCGGCTCCTCGGCGAGCGCTACGACGTTCCGAAGCTGCTCGCCGACGCGGACGTCTTCGTGCTCTCCAGCGCTTCCGAGGGAATGCCGGTGTCCGTGCTCGAAGCCATGGCCGCCGGCCTTCCCGTGGTCTCCTCTCGCGTCGGAGGCGTCCCCGAGCTGGTAGTCGACGGTGAGACGGGCATCCTGGTACGTCCAGGCGATGCGAGCGCGCTCGCTGCTGCGCTCTCCGGCCTGATCACCGACCCAGCCAAACGCCGCTCGCTTGGCGCTGCGGGCCGAGCCCGCGCAGAGGAGCGCTTCGATCTCGAGCCGTTCCGGCGTGCGCACGTCGAGCTCTACTCGCGTGAGCTTGCGAGACGCGGACTGCCCGTCCCCGCGCCGTAGCGACGGCGCCGATAGGCGCCGCGCAGCGGCAGTGGGGAGTCGTGCCCGCCCCCGACCTTCGCCAGGAAGTCGAGGAGGCTGTCGCGCGCGTCGACCTGGCGCCGTCGGAGGGCGAAACGATCGGTGCTTCGCGTGTTGAGGCCCGGCTCGCAAGAGACCGCGACGTCGAATCCTGCTTCCGCGACGTAGGCGTGCTCCCTGGGGCCGAAGAGACCCGCGGGATACGAAAAGGCTCGCACAGGGCGGCCGAGGTGAGCCTCGAGCGCAACCTTGGAGCCGATGATCTCCTCCCGCGAGGCCTCGTCGCGGAGGCGCAGGAGATTCGGGTGAGTGAGCGAGTGGGCCTCGAAGCGAAGCGTCCCCTCGGCGTCGAGCTCGGCGATCTCGTCCCAACCGAGGATGGGAGGCTGCCGCCGGTACCAGTCGAAGCGCGACCACCCGTCGATGACCCCTGGCGAGACGAACACCGTCGCTCCGAAGCCCCGCTCTGCAAGGATCGGCAGCGCCTGCTCCGCGACGTCGAGGAAGCCGTCGTCGAAGCTCAGCCCAACCGTCTTGCTCGACGCTGCGCCGTTGTCGAGGAGCTCGACAGCCTCGAGAACATCCACCACGCGGTAGCTCTGGGCGGCGAGGTAGTCCATCTGGCGGCGGAAGGTTCGTGGGCTGACCGCCAGCTCGTCCCGGTCGTCCGAGACCCGGTGGTAGAAGAGGATCCGCAGCCCGACGCCCTCCGGCCGACCCTGAGTCCGGAGAAACCAGAGGGCTGAGCGGGTGCGCGTCGCCGCGGCCTTCAGCCCGTAGATGCTCACGAGAACCGCCCGATGAGTCGTCGGGCCGGAGCGAGGCCCTCCATGTAGAAGTGGCGCAGGGCCTTCGAGCGCTTGAGCGTCTTGCGTAGGCGAATCGCATTCACACGGCTCGAGAGGGCGACGGAGCCGCGCAGGCTCCTCGCGAGCCCGAAGCCCTGACAGAGCGGCTCGAAGCGATCGGCGAGCTCGAGCTTGTACCGGTCTGCGCCGCCCAGAAACTCGATCCGCGTCGCACCTTCGTCCGTTGCGGCCTGGATCGCGTCCAGCGTGTTGACCACGCCCGGCGACCAGCGGGCGAGCCCCGGATCGAACGCGATCCGGTGCACGTACATCCGCCCCTCGAGGAGGAAGTAGTAATGGAAGGCAACCGCGCGGCCGTCGATCTTCAAGGTCACGATTCGGGCTGCATCGACGTCTGCGAGCGCCTGGACCGCATCACGGTGGAAGCGCATGCCCTCGGGCGTCGTGAACCGCGAGCCGTCCGGCCGCCCGTCCCAGCGCAGGTCGTGCAGCCTGAAGGCGTCTTCGAGCGCCTCCGCAAGCTCTTCGTGCGTCCGCGCGACCACATTCTCCACCCGGCCGAGATCGCTGAGCTGGCGCCGGCGGCGCCGGTGATGCGCCCGCTTCTTGGAAGAGAGCCGGCGCGCATAGGCATCCGCCCAGGGCTCGTCCAGGTCGAGCACAGGCGCCTCCACACGCTCGATCAGCCGCAACCCACTGGGACCAAGGGCCGAGGCGAGGCGGCTCCCTATGGGCAGCCCGAAAAGATCCGCGTAGTCGTGCTTCGTGCGAGAGGCCCGCTCCGCCAGCCCAGCCGGGACCGCAACGCCCTCGTCCGGGTCGACCACCATGTCCGCAAGCGGAGACTGGTCGCCGCCCACGAACGTCAATACGCGCAGCCCGAACTGGGGACGGACACACAGCGGCAGCGCCCCGACGAGCTTTCCGTCCCGGTAGGCCACATGCACGGCGAGCTCCGAGTCGCCGCCGTGGTGCCGCCACCACTCCCGAAGCCAGCCGTGGAGCAGGATCGGGCTCGGCCGCGGCATCGCCCGGACGAGGTCGTCCCATTCCCGGGCCAGCCGGGCGAAGGCGGCTTCCGTCTCGACAGTGTCGAACGTCAGCCCCCCAGGAGCAGCGGTCGAGCCCACGTCAAAAACGATTCCCCGGACGGGGAACGATGAGCCATATGTGTTCAGGCGGCGGAGAGGAAGTTCCGCAAATCTGTCTCGCTGCGAAGGACGACGACCCGCTGTCCGTTTCGGCGGCGCGCGAGATCCGCCTTGAGCTCGGGTCGAACCTTCCGCCGGTACTCCCATTGATTGCGGACGAACTTCCTGAGCGCGCCGTGGACCGGTCCCGGCTCGGACCCTGCGGGAGCTCCCGTCGCCGGCTGGGAATCCAGCCGCCGCCTGCTCACCCGCCAGAAGCACTGAAGCGGGGAGACGTCGAGAAAAACGATCGTGTCGGCAGAGTCGATCCAGTCGGGGAGCATGTCGTCGTACTGAGCTTCGACGATCCAGGATTCCTCCGCGAGCTCGCGTCGTTGGGTCGCGAGCCACTCCTCGTGCGGCGTCCTCACCCAGCCCGGCTTCCAGTACAGCGTGTCCAGGTGGAGAACACGGAGGCGCAGCTTTTCGCCCAGCTGACCGGCGAGCCATGACTTACCGGCGCCCGTCGGACCGATGACGGCGATGCGCTTCACCTTTCGTTCACAAAGCGTAGGGACTTGCTGCTCGCCGCGTGGGGAACCGTTCTTGATGTGAGCTCGAGGGCCGACACCGGCGGGCTGCCGGCCGCGAATCCATGGTCGGGCGATCTCTCGCC
>DASSXA010000416.1:0-2645 GCA_035704315.1 Gaiellaceae bacterium | reverse complement strand
AGGAACTTGCGGAATTCGTCGACGATCTCCTCCTCGTTCACCTCTTCGCCCTCGAACTCGATCGCCGACTCCTCGATCACCCGCTCGGCGGCGAAGATCGGGGCCTCCGCACGTACGGCGATTGCAATCGCATCCGACGGGCGTGAGTCGATGTCGATCTCGGAGCCGTTCTGCTGCACCGTGATGCTCGCGTAGAAGGTGTTGTCGCGCAGCTCGGTGACCGTTATGCGCAGTACCTCGGCGTCGAGCTGCTCGAGCATGTCGGCCATCAGGTCGTGGGTCATCGGGCGCGGCGTGGAGGCTCCCTGGAGCTTCATCAGGATCGCCGCAGCCTCGGGATGGCCGATCCAGATCGGCAGGAACTTGTTCCCGTCCGCCGTTTTCAGGAGGACGATCGGCTGTTTGCCGACCAAGTCGAAGCTGACCCCGTAGATGACCATCTCGAACATAGGGTGAAGGGAGGCTCGTGGCCTGCTTCGGATTGTAGACACGGCCTCCTCCGCCGAAGCCCTTCCTCGCGTTCGCTACCATCGACCTCTCGGGCGATTAGCTCAGTTGGTTAGAGCGCCGCTCTGATAAGGCGGAGGTCCGTGGTTCGAGTCCACGATCGCCCATCAGGCCCTGGGTGCCGCTTCAGTTGAGGCCGGGCGTCTTCTTCAGGTAGTCCGCTACAGCGAGGAGAAACTCCTCTTCGCGTGCAAGCTCGGTTACCGTCCCTTTGGTCTCGTCGTCGAGCTCCCGGTCGCCCTCGAGCTCCATCAAGAACGGCTCGATGCGACCGGACTGCGAGAGGGCGGCCATGCGCAGGAAGAGCGCGCGGGCGTCCTCGTCCTGCGAGATCGCTTCGAGCCATTTGACGTCCTGTTCGCACATCTCGACCATGGCTAGGTCCCAACGGACGGGTCCCACAACGGGTTACGCGAGCTAGTCGGTCAGACGCTCGAGCGTCTCTGCGAGCTCTGCGAGCTCCACTTCGTCGGCGAAGTAGATCTCGAGCTTTCGCGCCGTGAGCTTCACAGGCCTTCCCGTCAGCCGCTCAGCGGCCATGCGGATCCGTTCGGCGAGAACGGGATCGACAGGCGTTCCCATCCTTCGCGGCCTGCGGCGAGCGCCGGCCCACCGCGCTGCCCGCTCAGCTTCTCGAACGGAGAGACCGCGCCGAACGATCTGGCGCGCCAGTCGCCGCCGCTCGTCGTGGTCGGGAACGGCAAGGATGGCGCGCGCGTGGCCCTCGGTCAGCTCGCCACGCTCCAGCATCGCGAGCACGTCCTCCGGGAGGTCGAGCAGGCGCATCCGGTTCGAGACCGCCGGCTTGGAGCGGCCGACCCGCTCTGCAATGTCGCCGAGGCCGAGGTCGAACTCGTCCACGAGCAGTGCGTAAGCGCGCGCCTCTTCCACGGGCGTCAACTGCTCTCTGGCGACGTTCTCGACCAGGCCGAGGAGCAGCGCATCGCGGTCGCCTGTCTCGCGGACGAGCGCCGGGATCGTCGCGAGCCCGGCCTCTCGCGCCGCCCGCCAGCGGCGCTCGCCGGCGATGAGCTCGTAGCCGCCCGCCGCCCGCGAGCGGACCACGATCGGCTGCACGAGGCCCTGGGCCTTCACGGACTCGGCCAGAGCCGCGGTCGTTTCCTGGTCGAAGCGGCGCCGTGGCTGGCGCGGGTTCGGATGAACAGCGTCGAGCGGAAGTTGGGCAAGCGCGCTCGTCGGCGCACCGCCAATGAGGACCTCGAGCCCGCGGCCCAGGCCCCGGCGACCGGCCGGCGCCGGATCAGTTGCGCTCGACAAGCTCCATCGCCACCTTCCAGTACGCATCGGCGCCTGCCGAGCGTCGGTCATACGCGATCACGGGGAGCCCGTGGCTCGGCGCCTCGGCAATGCGAACCGAGCGCGGGACGTGGGTTTTGAACACGAGCGAACCGAAATGCCGCGCGAGCTCCTCGGATACGTCCGCAGCGAGGCGCGTGCGGCCGTCGACCATCGTGAGCAGGAGACCGGCCAGTGTCAGCCTCGGGTTGAGTCGGGCGCGAACGGCTTCGATCGAGCTGAGGATCTGCGCCACGCCCTCCAGCGCGTAGTACTCGGCCTGTACGGGGACGAGCACCCGGTCGGCAGCCGCCAGCGCGTTGACGGTCAGCGGGCCGAGCGATGGCGGGCAGTCCAGGAATACGTAGCGGTAGCGCGAGGCGGCTGGACGTAGAGCGGCCGCGAGGTAGCGCTCGCCGTCGTCGCGCAGCGCCAGCGAGGCGGCCGCTCCCGCGAGGTCGGGACGCGCCGGGATGAGCTCGAGGTTGGCGAACCTGGTGCGCGCTGCGAGCTCGTCGACCGGCGCGCCGTCGAGAAGGTCGAAGCTCGAGACGCCGTTCGCCCTCTCGCCGAGTCCCGAAGTCGCGTTGGCTTGTGGATCGAGATCGATGAGCAGCGTCGGTTCGCCCGCCTCGGCCAGGCAGGCGGCAACGTTGATCGCGGTCGTGGTCTTTCCGACCCCGCCCTTCTGATTGGCGAGCGCGTAGATGGCCATCCCGCAGCAGTCACGCTACTCAGGCCAACGGACGTTTCTTGGCCATGCCCGGCCGGCGTGGAAAGCCGGGCGGTGTCAGGCCAATCTTGCGGATCACGAGCAAGCCGCTGCGTTCTTCCGGTGAAGC
>DASSXA010000329.1:0-5127 GCA_035704315.1 Gaiellaceae bacterium | reverse complement strand
CTCGACGGTGCGCGGGCTCGTGGTCATCTTCCCGGTGCAGCTATCGGCCTGGTTCTTCCTCGGCGCATGGTTCTTCTACCAGCTGATCGAGGCAAACTTCGGGCTCTTCGGCTCCGCCGCAAACGGGGGCGGCGTCGCCTTTTTCGCCCACGTCGGCGGCTTCGTCTTCGGGGTCATCGTCGCGCTGCTGCTGACGAATGCCGGGCGGGTTGCCCCCCAGGACCGCAGCGGCGCGCTGGGCGCCCCCGCCTAGCCGCGCCGATCCCTCTTCACGATCTCGTAGTCGACGAGATCGAGCACGGCGTAGCCAAGCCCGGCGGCGATCCAGAGCATGACCATGACGTACGCCACGCGGCCGGTCCCGGCCAGCCATGCCACGAAGAGAATCACCCCGCCCAGGACCACAAACTTGCCTAGGTTAATCAGCACGGATCCACGTCCCTGACCACCGGTGCCAGCCTACAACCGGGGATGGCGTTCGGTCGCTAAACCCCCGCGACGGCGGCGATCTTCCCATCGGCGATCGACTGCACGAGGGCTTGGTGATCGCGCTCGTTGCGGTCGGCGTAGGCAACGGCGAACTCGGCGATCGCCTGGTCGAACTTGTCGCTCTTGCCGAGGTAGGCGGCGATCGCAATCCGGTCGCCGGACCGCGCGTGCGCGCGAGCGAGCGTCCAGCCGCATGCCTGGGCGTAGCTGGCGAGGCCGTTCGGCAGGATCGTCTCGAGGTCGGCCGAGCCCTTCCAGTCCCAGAGTTGGCGGACGTAGAAGTCGTGAGCCCCTCCGTCGACTTCCTCGTCGCTGTGGATCCAGCCCAAGAAGATGTCGCTGGCGGCCTGCGTCAACCGTTGGCCTTCGACCACCCGCCGGCCGTGCTTCGCGGACCGACCAGCGCCCAGAACGGGCTCCAACACCGACGCCTCTGCCTCCTTGACCTGCAGAAACAGCGGGTCGTTCGCGTCGCGGCCGAGCAGCAGCATCACCCAGCAGCGGGTTCCGACGCTGCCGATCCCCACGACCTTTCGCGCGAGGTCAATCGGCCTGAAGCGGTCGAGCAGCGCGCGCAGGTCGGCGGGCAGCGTGCGCCGGTAGCTGCGGAAGAGCGCGTTGATCTCTGCATCGAGGGCGACTCCCTCGATCCTCGGCGAGAGCTCCGAGAGGGGCACGAGCAGCGGCGGGTCGGAGACGATCCGCGGCTCCCCCTCGACCTCCTGCGTGAGCTTGGCTAGGGCACGCAGGCGATCGCGCCTGTGCGCCTTCGCCAGGGAGCGCCGCAGGTCGCGCGCCGACCGCCGGTCGTGCTGGTCGCGGAGCCGCGCGAGCATCGCTTTGGCGTCGAGCCGCGCGTACCAGACCTCGAGGTCGCCCATCGCGGCGAAGCTCCGCATCGCCTCTCGGTAAGCGTGAGTGACACGGAGCACCGACCTGCCGCGATCGGCTCGACCGAAGCCTCGATCCCGTCCGGCGATCTCGAAGCTCGCAGCGAGACGTTTTATGTCCCACTCGAACGGTCCGGGGAAGGTCTCGTCGAAGTCGTTGAGATCGAAGACCAGATCCCGATCCGGTGAGGCGAAACCGCCGAAGTTGAGCAGGTGCGCGTCGCCCGAGAGCTGTGCCGACAGCCCGGCTGTCGGCGTCGAGGCGAGGTCGTGCGCCATCACCGTCGCCGCTCCCCTGAAGAACTGAAACGGCGACGCGGCCATGCGGCCGTAGCGGATCGGCAGGAGCTCGGCGAGCCGCGACCGAGCCTGCGCCTCGAGTAACGCGATCGGGTCGCGGTCGCCGCGGAGGTCGAGCGCAGCATGACTCGAGCGGGGCACGTGCGCGCGTGCCTCCCGGCCGCGTCCGGCCCGCTCTTCTGCCGTCGCCGGCGCCGTCGCCGTCGCGGGGGCGCGCTCGCTGAGTGACGTCATGCGAGCATTCTCGCGCCGCCGTGCCTGGTCGGCTTTCGCCGAGCTTGCGAGTGCTCCTTACCGGCTCCCGCCACGCCTTCTCCGCTCGGTCACGCGCGGCTTTGGGACGTCGCGCGGGCTGACGACCAGCGGCGCTTCTTGGCTCTTGGCGCGCTGCCCATCTTTCGAGAGTCGCGCGGATCCACCCCACCGCGCATCCGCGGCGTTCCGGATGACTTGCGGAAAGGGCGCGGCATCGGTCGTCGACAAGTGCGGTCAGCCGATTGGCTGCGGGTTCGACGCAGGCGCTCGGCGGATCGGCCGATGCCTAGAGGCTCGCGGTTCCGGGACGATTCGACTATGAACGACGCACCGATTCTCATCTGTTACGACGGCTCCCCCGGCGCCGTCCGCGCGATCGCTTCGGCCGCGATGCTGCTCGGCCCCCGCCGCGCTGTCGTCCTCGACATCTCGCCGCCGATAACGGCGGCGGAAAGCCTGGCGACCATCTCCCCGGTCGTGCCGGGCAACTCCTTCGAAGAGCTGAACTCAGCCGACGCCGGCCGAACGGCCGGTCGCGGAGCCGAAATCGCGCGCTCCTCGGGATTCGACGCCGAGGCGCGAGCCGTTCTCGCCGCCCCCACGTGGGAGGGCATCGTCGACGTCGCCGACGAGCTGAACGCCGCGGTGATCGTAATCGGCTCAAGAGGCCTAAGCGGCCTGAAGGAGAGCCTCGAGGGGAGCCTTTCGCACCAGGTCGCCGAGCACGCTAGGCGGCCCGTGCTGATCGTGCCGCCGCCCAATGACGGCCGCTAGCGCGACCGGCCGACGTTCAGGCGCGCGGCGGGGACTTGCAGACCGGCGGGCGCTCGTCGCAGCGGTCGTCGGCGCGGTTACGCTCCTGGGAGCCGCGGCCGCGGGCGCTTCCTGGCCGGTTGGCTTGCTCGTCGCGTGGGGCGCGACCGCGATCGTCTTTCTCGGCTGGGTCTGGTTGACGATCAGCCACTCCGACGGCTCCGAGACAGAGCGCCTCGCCGCCTCGGAGGACGCCTCCCCCACGGCTGCCGAGGCGCTGCTCCTCTCAGCCGGCGTCGCGAGCCTGGTCGCCGTGGGGTTCGTGCTCGCCGAGGCCGGGCGCGCCGCGCCGCTCGGTCGTGGCCTGCTCACGGCGCTCGCCGTCGGGAGTGTGGTGCTCTCGTGGGCGACTGTTCATACGATCTTCACGCTGCGCTACGCGAGGCTCTATTACGCGCCGCCGGTCGGCGGCATCGGCTTCCAGGATGACGTGTTGCCGGACTACGCCGACTTCGTCTACCTCGCGTTCACGATCGGCATGACGTTCCAGGTCTCGGACACGGACCTCGCCAAGCGGCCGATCCGGCGCGCGGCGCTCCACCACGCGCTCCTCTCATATCTGTTCGGCTCGGTGGTTCTGGCGGTCACCGTCAACTTGGTCGCCGCGCTCCTCGGGAAGTGACGATGCGCTATTTCCTGCGCGCAGAAGCTGCGACGTAGGTTGCGAACGCGTCGCCGCATCCTTTCACCTCGAGGAATCCAATTCCGCGATGAGTTCCGTGAACACCGTCTGGCAAGAAGCCACAGCCACCCTCCGGCCTCGTCCCGATAGCGCGGACGGTCCACTCCCGCCGCTCCTGCTCACGCTGACCGTCGTAACCGGACTCGTCGACGCAATGAGCTTCTTGAAGCTCGGCCACGTCTTCGTCGCAAACATGACCGGCAACGTCGTCTTTCTCGGCTTCGGAATCGCCGGAGCCGGCGGCATCTCCGTCTGGGCGTCGCTGACGGCGATCGGCTCGTTTCTCGTCGGAGGCGTCGTCGGCGGACGGATCGGCGCCCGCTGGGCGAGCGACCGCGCTCGCCACCTCACCGTCACCGCGAGTACGGAGCTTCTGCTGGTCGCCGCCGCGCTCGCGGTCGCAGCCCTCTCGCCTCATCACATCGGAACCGCAAGCCGCTACGCCCTCATCGTCCTACTGGCCATCGCCATGGGCGTTCAGAACACCACCGCGAGAAAGCTCGCGGTCCCCGATCTCACGACAACGGTGCTCACCATGACCTTGACCGGTCTCGCAGCCGATTCGGCGCTCGCCGGCGGACACGGCTCGAAGCTCGGCCGGCGCGCGCTCTCCGTTGCCGCGATGCTGCTCGGCGCCTTGATCGGTGGGTTGCTGGTCTTGAAGGTCGACAACCCGGCGCCGCTCGTTCCGGCGGCCGGTTTACTGGCGATCGTCTCCCTGTTCACGTACCGCGCGTCTCGGTCAGCGCCCGCCTGGGCACGCAATCCGATGCGCTCTTCCGCAGCCGGCGGTCGTTAGCGCGCGTGACGCAGGCACACGCCCGATCGACAACCGGCCCCGAAGATATTCAGGATGCCGCACGCAGGCCACGCGTAGCGTGTGCGCCGTAGCCGTCATCATGATCCGCGCATGAACAAGCCGCGCATTTTCCTCGGGTCGTCGGGCAAGCAGGCCAAGCTGCTCCAGGCGATCACGCGCGGGCTCGAGGACGTCGCCGACGTCGAGCCCTGGACGACCACGTTCAACCCGGGGCGGTCCACACTCGACCGGCTCGTCGAGCTCTCCCAGGAGGTCGATTTCGCCGCCTTCGTGTTCGCCCAGGACGACTGGACCACGACGGACGCGTCCCAGTCCGGCGAGGCGTCGCCGCGCGACAACGTGGTGTTCGAGGCGGGGCTGTTCGGCGGCGCGCTCGGCATCCGGCGGACGTTCATCCTTCACGCGCAAGGTTCGAAACTGCCGAGCGACCTGCTCGGTCTGACATCCGTCCGCTACGACCCGGCCACCAGCCCGGCGGAGGTTCGCGCGATCAACCAGAAGCTCCGCAAGGCGATCGAGACGGAGGGTCGCCGCGGCCCGGTCGAGGGGCTGTGGTGGCAGCTCTCGCTGACCGCGCGTAGCGAGGCCGAACCGTCGGCGGTGAGCCTCCTGAGCATCTCGCGGGACCGCGACGGTGGCCTGAACGTGACCGGCCGGGGCTGGCAGGAGGACGGCACCCTTTCGTCCCGCTACTGGAGCGTGGCTGCGAAGGAGCGCAGGGATCCGGCCGGCGTCTTCTACTTCTGGAACGGCGAGCGCCCTCGAGACCCGAATGCCCCTCAGCTCGAGGGCACCGGCGAGATCACGGTGGAGAGCGCCGACCGCGCCAACGGGTACTGGACGACACGTTCGGACCGCGACCCCGGGCTGAATGCCCG
>DASSXA010000028.1:0-2760 GCA_035704315.1 Gaiellaceae bacterium | reverse complement strand
CGCATTCGGTCCGCTGGTGGGAGGCGCGATCGTCCAGGGGATCGCGTGGCAGTGGATCTTCTGGCTCAACGTGCCCATCGGCGTCCTGCTGATCCCGCTCGCGCTCTCGCGGCTGAAGGAGACGTACGGGCCGGAGGGCCGACTCGACCTGCCCGGCCTCGGGCTCGTGAGCGCGGGTCTGTTCGGGATCGTGTGGGGCCTCGTCCGCGGCAACAGCGTCGGCTGGGCTAGCGGGCAGATCGTGACGGCGCTGCTTGTCGGGCTCGTGCTCGTGGCCGCGTTCGTCGCCTGGGAGCTGCGCACCGATGTGCCGATGCTGCCGATGCGCTTCTTCCGCAACGCGACGTTCGCGCTCGCGAACGCTGCTTCGCTGTTCATGTACTTCGGCATGTTCGGCTCGATCTTTCTTCTGGCGCAGTTCTTCCAGACGGTGCAGGGCTACTCGCCGCTCGGCTCCGGCCTGCGGTTCCTGCCCTGGACGCTTGCGCCGATGTTCGTCGCGCCGCTCGCCGGAGCGCTCTCGGACAAGATCCCGGCGAAGAACCTGATCGGCGTCGGCCTCGCGATGCAGGCGGCCGCGCTCGCCTGGATGGCGTCGGTGACGACACCCACCACGCCGTACTCGGAGCTGATCGGTCCGTTCATCGTCGCCGGCGTCGGCATGTCGCTCTTCTTCGCGCCAGTAGCAAACCTCGTTCTGTCGGCGGTGCGGCCGGAGGAGGAGGGCAAGTCGTCCGGCGCCAACAACGCTATCCGCGAGCTGGGCGGCGTGTTCGGCGTGGCGGTGCTCGCCTCGATCTTCGCCCACGTCGGCGGCTACGGCACAGGCCAGAGCTTCGCCGACGGCATGCACCCGGCCTTGTTCGTCGGTGCCGGGGTCGTCGCCCTCGGAGCGCTCGCCGCGTTCATGATCCCGCGCAGGCCACGCGTAACCGAGACGCTCGAGGCCGAGCCGGAGCTCGCGGCCGTGCCCGAGCTCGCCTACGAGGCAGAAGCCGCCTGATCGACCCTGCGATACGCAGTCCGAACGGCCCCGCAAGGGGCCGTTCGCTGTTCCCGCGCTCCGCGAGCATCGCGCCCTCGCGCGCCAGCTCGTGGAGGGCATGACTGGATGTCTGCGGCGCGTAAAAGACTGCGGTTCGAACTTCGGTGGCTCCACGAGGCGAACGAGCGACACGTGCCAGCACGATGGATTCATGTCATCCGGAGTCGATCCTGAGAGAGCGAGGCCAGTTCATGAGCGCTGAGACCTACCCAGCAGTTGCGTCACCGCGTGAGACACCCAACGAGTCGTCGCTGTCGTCGAGGCGCGGCCTCGCGATCCTGCTCCTGCTTTCGCTCGTCCAGTTCATGGACGTGCTCGACGCCTCGATCCTCAACATCGCCTTGCCGTCGATCAAGGACGACCTCGGCTTTAGCCAGCAGAGCCTTCAGTGGGTGGTCAACGGTTACATCCTCACCTACGGCGGCTTCCTGCTGCTCGGTGGCCGCATGGCGGACCTGCTCGGCCGGCGCCTGATGCTCGTCACCGGCCTGGTTGTGTTCGCCGGCTCGTCCTTGATGGGTGGCCTGGCCCACAGCGAATCGCTGCTCATCGCGGCCCGCTTCGCCCAAGGCATCGGAGCCGCGATGCTCTCGCCCGCCGCGCTGTCGACCCTCACCAGCACGTTCCGCACGACCCGGGACCGCAACACCGCCCTCGGAGTTTGGGCCGCCGTCTCCGGGATCGGCGGCGCCGCCGGCGTGTTGTTCGGCGGGCTCCTCACAGAAGGCCCAGGCTGGCGCTGGGTCCTGTTCATCAACGTCCCGTTCAGCGCAGTCGCCTTCGTAGGCGCCTTCCTCCTGCTCAAGCGCGAGCGGATCCACGCCGCACGGCTGGCGAGCTTCGACGCCCTCGGGGCGTTTCTCGTGACCGGCGGTGTGCTCCTCCTCGTCTACTCGCTCGTGAAGGCGCCGGACGTCGGCTGGGCCACGGGGCGCACGATCGGGGGGCTCGTCGGCGCTGCGGTGATCCTGGCGGCATTCGTCGTCAACGAGCTGCGTGTGGCCAATCCGCTTATCCCGCTGTCGATCTTGCGCGTCAAAGGAATCGCTGCGGCCGACGCAACGCAGCTAGTTGCCGTGGCCGGCTTCCTGCCGATGTTCTTCTTCCTCACCCTTTACATGCAGACCGTGCTCGGCTACTCGCCGATCCAAACCGGCGTCGCCTATCTGCCGTTGACAGGTGGATTCATCATCGCGGCCAGCATCAGCTCCCAGCTGTTCGCACATATCGGCACCAAGCCGATCGTGGTTCTCGGCGCCGTGATAACGGCCGGCGGCCTCTACTGGCTGTCACGGATTCCACTCGACGGCTCCTACGTGTCCGACATCCTGCCCGGCCTGCTGGTCGTCTCGATCGGTATGGGCGGGGTCTATACGGGTCTGACCACGGCAGCCAACGCAGGCGTCGACGCCGACAAGGCGGGGCTTGCGGCCGGGCTCCTCAACACCGGCGTGCAGCTCGGTGCCGCGCTGGGCCTCGCGATCCTCTCGGCGGTCGCCACGGCTCGCACGACGTCGGTGCTGGACGCCGGTCATGGTCTGGCCCAGGCGTCTACCGATGGGTTCCAGCTCGCGCTCCTCACCGGCGCGTTCATCGTGCTCGCGGCGACGGTCATCGCACTGCTGACCCCGAACAGGCGCGAGACAAGGTCGGCCGTGGAGGAAGAGCCGGCGCTCGACCTCGCAGCGTGACCATCATGGCGGCTTTGAAGGCCG
>DASSXA010000340.1:0-2970 GCA_035704315.1 Gaiellaceae bacterium | reverse complement strand
GTGAATGACGTCACGGCGTTCCGCGCCGACCCGCAAATGGCCGAGACGGTCGCCGAGGCCGGAACCTACCTCTGCCTGATGCACATGCAGGGCGAGCCGCGCACGATGCAGGCGAACCCGACGTACGACGACGTCGTCTCGGAGGTTTCGGCGTTCCTCGAGGAACGTCTCCGATTCGCCGTCGCCGCAGGTGTCGCCGAGGAGCGGATTTGCCTGGATCCCGGCATCGGCTTCGGGAAGACGGTCGAGCACAACTTCGAGCTCATCCGCCGGCTCGACGAGCTGACGGCGCTCGGAAGGCCGCTCGTCGTCGGCTTCTCGCGCAAGAGATCGCTCGGGAGGGTCCTCGGCGATCCGGACGCGACCAGCGGCCCGCTCTCGGCCAGCATCGCCGCAACCGTCGCGGCCTACGAGCGCGGCGCGACGATCCTCCGTGTCCACGACGTTCGGGAGCACTTCGAGGCGCTGACCGTTGCCAGGGCGGTGCTCTGATGACCGTCACGGTTGAGCTCGTGGGGCTCGAGGTCTTCGGCCGCCATGGGGTGGACGACGAGGAACGAGAACAGGGGAGGACCTTCCTCTACGACATCGCCCTCGCAGTGCGGCCGCCGGCCTCGGACCGGCTCGACGACACGGTCGACTATCGAGCGGTGGCCGCGTGCGTTCGCGACGTTTCGGACTCCCGCGAGTACAAGCTGATCGAAGCGCTCGCGTCCGCGGTCGCCGATGAGCTCGCGACCCGCTTTCCGGTCGAGTCGGTTCGCGTTCGGGTGCGAAAGCCGGGCATCAGCCCGGCCGGGCTCAGCGTCGAGTACTCGGCCGCGACGGCAGAGCGCGGGAGCTAACCCCGAGCGCGTAGGCCGCCGAACGGACGTGGCGTGCCGTAAAGACGTCGAGGTAGGTGAAGTAGCCGCGAGGGGACCTGTTCTCGACGCGGAGCAGCTCGGGTCGTGTTCCGCTCCGTGTTCCGGAGGCGAGAAGGTGCTGGCGGCGCAAGGGCCCTTTCTCCGCCACGTTGGTCGTCGCGGGAGCCCACAGCGCGGCGTTCACATCCGCCTTCGGCCTGACCGACACGGCAACCCTGCTGCGCGCCCGCACCCAGACGCGATAGACGTCGTGTGGGTCCTCGCTCGCATCGACGCGGGCCTGGAACGCTGCACGGCTTCTTCCCGGCGCCATGAGCGGCCGCGCAGCGGTCTGGAAGATTCCGTGCGCCTTGACGTGGTCGATGTCGTCGTTCGGCTCCAGGGGGTCGGGAGCCGGCGCCGCCCTCGTCAAGGCTGCCGGAATGTCGAGCATTCCGTGTCCGGTGCGGTGATCGGGCCCGCGGGCGCCGACGTCCCTCGCAGACAGGCGCATGAGGTCGAAGATCTGTGTCTTGTCGAGCGTGTTGCGAACCGTCCAGACCCACGCCGTCGCAGCCGTCACCATCGGCGCCGCGAAGCTCGTGCCGCTCGCCAGCCCGTAGACGGCGGGATCGACAGGGTGCTGCCACGGAATCTGCTCGCCGGGGGCGGCGAGATCGACAAAGGTGCTCGTGCTGGAGAAGTCGGACGGCTGGTCGATCTGATTCGTCGAGCCAACGGTGAGAACGTGCGGAAAGTCAGCCGGATAGATCGGCGGATCGTCGAGCAGGCGATCGTTGCCCGCGGCTGCGACGATGATCGAGCCACGCCCGAACGCGTTGATGGCGGCCTCGTAGATCGAGCGTGACGGTTCATCTCCACCGAGACTCAAGTTGATGACGCTGCGGCCGGCGGCAACTGCACGGCTGATGCCGGCGACGATCGTCCCCTCCGTCAGGTAGTCGAGATCGTAGGCGCGGAGCACCGCCTGTGGATAGATCCCCACTGCACCCCTCGCGTCGGTGGGCGCGGCCGCCGTCGAGGCGACGATGGTGCCGTGATACTCGTCGGCGCTCATGTCGGTGTGCTGCGGGTTGAGCAGGAACGTGTTCGGACGCGTCCTGAACTCCATGTGGGAAACGTCCAGGCCGGAGTCGATGATCGTGATCGGGACGCCGGGCCCGGGCGGCTCGACCCGGTTCGCTCCCACGTGGTAGTGGTGCCACCCGATTGCCGGCACAGCCAGCGGGTCACCGCCGTCGAGATGCCCTTGGCGAAGCACCGGGCGGTCGGCCTCGGCATAGCGCAAGGCCCCGCCTCGGCGCAGCCGCGGAATCAGCCTTTCCGCCGTGGCGCTCGGGAGCCGCCAGATGTGGAGCTCCGGCGCCACGATCGTTCCGCCCCGGGCGGCCAGGAGGCGCTCCGCGGCGGGATCGGCCTCGAGGCCAAGGAGCGTGAACCGATACTGAGTGAGCCCTGCGAGCGCCCGGCGGCCGGGAATCGTGGCAGCCGGCGCCGCCACCGCCGGTGTCGGCGCGGCCATCAAGAGCAATGCCAAGACGACGCCGTACCGGCGCATTCCGCAACCCTACCGACGCGGTGCCACTTGTATACATCGGACTGGGCTCGAACCTCGGCGACAGGGAGGCCACAATCCATCGGGCACTCGAGCTGCTCGGGGCGGGCGATGACATTGAGGTCACAGCCGTTTCGTCTCTGGTGGAGACCGATCCCGTCGGCTACGAGGACCAGCCGCGCTTTTTGAACGGAGCTGCGGCGTTGCGCACAGAGCTTCCCGCCCGCGATCTCCTCGAACGAATGTTCGCAGTGGAGCGGAAGCTGGGCCGCACGCGCACCGGACCGCGCTTCGGACCGCGCACGATCGACCTCGATCTCCTTCTCTACGGGCAGGAATCGATCGACGAGCCCGGCCTTCGGATCCCCCATCCGAGCCTGGCCGAACGGCGTTTCGTCCTCGAGCCCTTGGCTGAGCTCGACAAGGACCTCCGGGTGCCTGGGCGCGGCTCGGTCCGAGCTCTGCTTGCAGGGCTAGAATGACCCGCATGTCGCACCTGGACGAGCTCGACGAGTTCGAAGCTGAGCTCGAGCTTCAGCTGAAAAGGGA
>DASSXA010000271.1:0-3214 GCA_035704315.1 Gaiellaceae bacterium | reverse complement strand
TTCGGTGACCTGCTTGGGGGTCACGCCGTCAGGTAACCACTCGGGCGGGATCTCGAGGCCCTGGCCGAAGTTGACGAGCGTGTCGCCGACGATGACCGCACGGCGGCTCCCGACCCAAAGCACGAGGTCGTTCGGCTCCCTTCCCGGGAACACCTCGACTCCGACGGGCAGCCGATCGCCCGCCGAGAACAGCTGCCCCTCGACCGCGTCCCCGGCAAGCAGCCAGGCCACGTCCGGGCTGCCTTCGTCGGGCGGAGGCACGAATACCGGCGCGCTGAGCCGCTCCGCCAAGCTCCGGGTGTCGCGCTCGTGCCACGGGCACGTCAGCACGATGACCGGCTGGCGGTCGGCCGCAAGCTCGACGATCTCTCTCGGCACGGCCAGCGGATCGAACAGCAGCACCCGGTCGCCGTTGTCGATCGCGTAGGACGAAACCACTCCCGCCTTACTCGGTGTCTCGGCGGTGGCCGCAAGGCGCTGGCGAAGCGCCCCGTTCTCGGGCCCCGACCACTCCGGGTGCGGTGCCTCCCAATGCCAAAGACCGGGTCGTAGCTCCCGCACGGCGCGATCCTAGACGCGTCTCAACCCCGTAGGGATACCAGGCGGCTCGTCAAGTGACACTCGAGGATGAGGGCATGCCCCATCCGGCAAGGTTGGCCGTTATCCGCTATTGATCACGCTACCCAGACGCTTCGCCCCTGAACGGTCGTCTGCACCCGGCGTGAAACTGAGCATGTGTTCTCGCTTCCCCAGGAGTGGCGACGCATTCTCACGTGGGGGCAGCGACATCGCCTACTCGTCGCCCGCTTCACGTTCATCGTTGCTCTCACCTCCTTCGTCGCGCTCGTCGGCACGGTCGCGATCTACTTCTTGGAGCGGCGTGCTCGAGGCACCGAGATCACGACGGTCTTCGACGCGTTCTACTTCACGACGGTACAGCTGCTGACCGTCTCTTCTTCGCTGAAGAACCCGCTGACGACCGGCGGGCGCGTCCTGAACATCCTGCTCGAGATCTGGGGCGTGCTCTTCGTGGCCGGCGCAACAGGCGCGTTGGCCGCGTTCTTCCTGAGCGAAGACCTCGATGCCTAGGCGCTCGTGCCCTCTCGCGACACTCTGTTATGCCCGATTGATCCGTGCTGGTGGCGTTTGCATCTACGGACGCCGCGAGATCGTGCCGTGCCTTCTCAATCTGCGGCGTCAACTCAACCCCTCGTCTTTACCGAACCAGGTGCGCAACCCTCAGCGCATGTCGGAACCGCTCTGTTAGGCGAAGCCGACGCCCGGACTCGAACCGGGGACCCCTTCATTACGAGTGAAGTGCTCTACCAGCTGAGCTACGTCGGCAGAAGCGAAACAGTTTAGCCCAGGTCTCCGTTAGGCTAGGCGACCGCCTCGTAGAGGTTTACGAGCTGGTGGATGTTCGCTTCGACGGTGAGCTCGAGCCGCGCTGCCTCAATGCGGTGGCGGACCTCGACGAGGTCCACCGCGGCCAGCTGTCCGCGAAGGTCGTCAAGCGTCGCGAGGCTCAAGCCAAGCCCGCCGCCGACCAGTCGCGAGAGCGCGCGGTGCTGCAGCGTCAGCACTGGGAGGCCGCAGCCGACGTACTCGTAGGCCTTGTTCGGGAGACACGTGTCGAGGTGCGCCGCGTTCAGGTGGGCGTTGAACCCCGCCCAGCCGAAGTCGTAGGCCGGCAGCGCAGCGAGCAGCCGTGACGGCAGCAGGGTCGGGTGCATCTGCACGCCGACGACCTCTGCGTACTCGGGCGCAGGGCGCGACGGATAGACGTCGAGCGCGACGCCTTCGCGGGCGATCGCGCCAAAGATCTCGCGCAGGTCGTAGTGGCCGCCGTTCGTCGACAGCGTCCCCTGGTAGACGAGTCGCGGGACTTGTCCGTTCCGGCGTTCGGTGGGCGGCAGCACCGCCGGCAGGTCGCGCCGCAGCGCGTAGTTTGGGAAGGCGAGCATCGGCGCGCTGGGGTGGTAGCGCGCGCGGATCTCCTCCATCAACTCCTCCGACACCGTCACGAGCGCCGAGCATTCACCTACCGCCAGTTGCTCGAGAGCGAGCGGCTCGGCCGGCTCCGGAAAACCGTTCTCGTAGGGCGTCCGCCGGAGGCTCTGGAGGTCGTGGACGTCGTGGACCACCGGTATGCGTCCGGCGAACAGTTCGAGGGCGATCGCGGTCAGCGAGTCGGGCAGGTTGTGGCTGTGGATGAGGTCGGGCCGAAACTCCGCGGCGGCGGTCTCGAGGTTCTCGACTGGCTCTGAGCCGACCCTCCACCAACGGTGGAACAGCTCGTCGCCGGCGCCGTACCACTCGGTCAGCGTCCTCCCCTGGTATGCGAAGGCGAGCTTGAAGCTCGGATACGCCGCGCGAAGCGCGGCCGCGTACTTCAACGCCCTCATGCACGGCTGCTGCTGAAGGAAGAGGATGCGCATCAGCGCTTCTTGATCGGGCGTGCAGGATTGCCCACGGCGATGTGGTTCGGCTCGAGCTTGCCGGGGACGACGACGCTTCCCGCACCGATGATGCACCCGTCTCCGATGCGTGCTCCCGGCAGGACGCAGACGCCCATGCCGATCCAACAGTCGGCGCCGATCTCAACTGGCCGCTTGGTCCAGCCCTGGTCGACGATCGGCCGCTCGAGGTCCATCTCGTGATTCGCCGTGTGGATCATCGAGTAAGGCCCGATGATCGATCGGTCGCCGATCCGGAGACCCCCGTAGCCGTTGACGTAGCAGCCGTAGTTGAAGCCGACCTTGTCGCCGAGCTCGATCTCGCCGCCGTTCAGCCAGACGATCAGGTCGAGGTAGAAGCAGCCCTCGCCGACCAGCTTGGCGTCATGGGGGCGAAACGGAATTACACGCTTCGAGCGTTCGGTGATCATCACCGCCGTCCAGTATCAGCAGAAAGAGGACTACGTCAGCGCCGAGAGCCGCTAAGCGGCGAGCAGCGAGCCGGCGAAGGTTCGCCTGAGCTGCACGAACAGCGCTTCGAATGCGAGTGGGGCCTGGAGCTGGAGCTCCTGCAGCTCGCGCCACGTTTGGCGGACGAGCTCGGCAGCTGTCTCGGCGGCCGGTGAACGCTCCGGCGTTGCGTCCTCGCGGAGCTGTTCGAGGTGGTCGACGTGGATCGCCGCCTGCTCCGCGCCTGCGGCGACGGCGATTAGATCGCGGTACCACGCCGCGAGCTCCTCCAATGCCAGCAACAGCTC
>DASSXA010000164.1:0-4736 GCA_035704315.1 Gaiellaceae bacterium | reverse complement strand
CATCGACCGCCTGCTCGCCACCTCGTCCCGCGACTTCAAGGTCGTCGGGCTCCCCCACTTCTTCGACTACGCGTTCGGCCGGGTCCCACTCGAGAATCTGAAGCCGAGCTGGTTCATGAGCATCCTTCACATCTGGCAGCGGCCCTACACCCGGTTCGCGAAGCGTACCTTCGACGTCGTCTGGGCTTCCGTCGGCCTCCTCTTCGCCGCCCCGGTGATGCTCGTGATTGCCTTCTTGGTGTGCCTGACGGGACGGCCGATCATCTACCGCCAGATCCGCGTCGGCGAGGGCGGCCGGCCGTTCAGGATCTACAAGTTCAGGACGATGAAGCGAGATGCGGAGGAGCCGGGAGAGCCGGCCTATGCGCAGGAGAACGACCCGCGCGTGACCTCGGTCGGGCGCTTTTTGCGGAAGACCCACCTGGACGAGCTGCCGCAGCTGTGGGTCGTGCTCAAAGGCGATATGTCCGTCGTTGGCCCTCGACCCGAGCGGCCAGAGTTCATCCCCATGCTCGAGGAGGCCGTGCCCTTCTTCACGCGACGTCTGCTCGTGAAGCCCGGGATCACCGGTTGGGCTCAGCTACGCCGCGACTACGCCTCCGATCTGGAAGGCGCCGCAGACAAGCTTTCGTACGACCTCTGGTACGTCCGGCACCGGAACGTGATCGTCGACCTCGCGATCTGTGCCAAGACGTTGTCGACCCTCTTCCTGAGGCCGGGACGTTGACGCGAGCCTTAGACGGGGCCTGAGGCGTGCTGCGGGCCGAGACCATTTCGGAGGGGTCCGGCCTCGAGGCCCTCGGCGGCTCTTGGGACGACCTGGTCCGGTCGATGGCCCGCCCAAGTCCGTATCTCCTCCACGGGTGGTTGGTCGAGTGGTGGCGCCACTACGGCGGGAAGTCGACCCTCGCCGTCCACGTGGCCTTCGACGGCGACCGTCTCATGGGAGCGCTTCCGCTCCTCCTCCGCCGGCGCTTGGGGCTCAAGGTGAGCGAGTTCCTCGGTGCGAAGAAGGCGCAGCTCGCCGACCTCATGCTCGCGCCGGATGCAGACGGTTCCGCCGCGGCCGAGCTGGCCGACCGCGTCGTCGCTTCGGGCCACGACTACGCGGACCTCTTCGGCATGCCGCGCAACAGTCGTCTGGCTGCTGCTTTGCCCTCGGGCTCGCTTCGGCTGATCGAGCGGGTTGAAGCGCCCGTGCTGGACCTCTCCGGGGGCTGGGACGCGGTCTACAAGGAAAAGGTCTCGTCCAAGGCGCGATCGAACCGGCGACGGCGCTGGCGTCTACTGGAATCCGAAGGACCCGTTGAGGTCTCCGTTGCGCGCACGGCGCAAGAGCTGGACGCGGCCCTCGACGAAGCGTTCCGAGTGCATGCGAGCCGCTGGCATGGGCGCCGCGATACCTCCGACTTCGGAACGCAGACCGGGATGGCGTTCCACCGCGCCGCCGTCCTGCGCCTTGCGGAGCAGGACGTGCCGCGGCTCGTCATGTTGCGCCTTCGGGGGCAAGCGATCGCGTTCTCGCTCTACTTCCAGCTCGTGGACACCGTCTACGGTCTGATGATGGCCTTCGACCCCGAGTTCGCACGCTTCGCTCCCGGGTCAGAGGCGATGCTCTCAGCGTTCGAGGCCGCCGCCGCGGAGGGCGCCCAGCGCGTGGAGTTCCTCGGCGCGGCCGCCGACCACAAGGACAAGTTCACCGACCGCATGGAGCCGATCTACGAGGGCGTCGGTCTCGCGTCGACCGTGCGCGGACGTGCGGCGGTCGAGGCGCTCGCCGGCGGGATCCATGTGCGTCGGCAGCTCAAGCGCTCACACACGGCGCAGCGCCTCTACTACCGCGTTCCCAAGCTCGGGCGGAGCTAAAAGGGGCCGCCGAAGAAGAGCGCTTTGATCTTGGGCGCCGCCCACTTGCGCAGCGATCGGAGCGGGCCTTTATGGGTCGCCTGATACGCCCGGTAGTAAAGCGGCGGCGGGACGCGGGGCAACAACGGAGAGCGGCGCTCTCTCAGCAGGGCGAAGAACCGCCCGGGATCGAGCTCGGCATAACGCGGAATGTTCTCAAACCAGAGCCGACTGAACTGGGCGTCGCTTTGACGTGGTCGTAGAGCTTTCTTCCGTTCGGCTTCATACGCCTCGAGCGCCGGATGCAGATCGTCACGATCCCGCACCTTGTCTGCAAGCGTGATCGCGTCCTCGAGGGCCAGCTTTGTCCCTGACCCGATGGTGAAGTGGGTCGTGTGGGCGGCATCTCCCATCAGCACCGTGTTGTCGTGGTGCCACGTCGCGTTGGTCAGCGTCCGGAAGTTGAGCCATGGGGCCCCGCCGCTCGCTCGAGAGTGGCTTCGCAGGGGATGGCCGTCGAGGTGCGACGCGAACAGTTGCTTGAGGAGATTGATCGTGTCCTCTTCGTCCATGCGGTCGAAGCCAAGCCCGTGCCAGGTCTCCGGAGAACACTCGACGATGAAGGTGCTGTTCTCGTCGTCGAAGCCGTAGGCGTGACACCAGATCCAGCCGGCGTCCGTCTGAACGAACGCGAAGGTGAAGGCGTCGAAGACCTTGCTCGTCCCGCACCAGATGTACTTGTTGCGACCAGCGCGGACCCTTGTCGCAAAGTGGTCTTCGTGGAGTTTCCGGACACGGCTGTTGACGCCGTCGCAGCCGACGATCACGTCCGCGCTGGGAAGCTGGGAGAAGTGCTCGACTTCAGATGCGAACTGAACGTGGACGCCGAGGTCGAGCGCCTGCTCCACCAGGAGATCGAGCAGGCGCTGGCGGCCGATTCCATACCCGTCTCCCTCGCCTCTGACCCGATCTCGATCTCCGACGGCGAGTAGTTCTCCGCTCCAGCGAAAGGAGCTGCGGCTGATCTCTCGAGCCGTGGCAGGATCGCTGGCACGAAGCTCGTGGAGGAGATCGTCCCAGAAGACGACGCCCCACCCGTAGGTCACCCCGGGCGGGTTCCGTTCGAGCACGGTGATTTCCCGCTTTGGGTCGCGCCGCTTCGCGAGGATCGCGAAGTACAGGCCGGCCGGACCACCGCCAACGCATACGATTCTCGCGCTTTTCCGACGCCTGCTCGCTCCTAGCGCGGCCTGAGCGCGATCGAGAACTGGGTCTGGCCGGCCGTGTTCACGATTCCTGCGGTCAGCGTGCCGTCTTGGGCGAAGTCGAGCGTTCCGAAGTTGAACCAGCGTTTTGCCTCCTGCCAGGTGGTGACTGACTCGGCGGTCGGCGGGCCGTAGAAGGCCAGTCGTTCCGGGTTGAGCGTCGAATCGAAGTCCTGGATCGGGAAGATCCCGGCGTTCAGCGGACCAGTCGCCAGCTCGTAGACAACGAAGTCCGGGTTCGAGACGAACGGCCGATACCTGAACGCCTCGGCGAAGTGCACGTCGGTCGTGATCCAGATCGTGTTCCGAATGGCGCTCCGCTCCATGAAGCCGAGGATGTCGAGCAGCTCCTGTTCGAAGCCCGTCGTCTGGTCGAAGTTCGCCCACCCGTCGCGACCGTTCGCGGCCGGGAAGCCGGTCGGTATCGACATGGGGACGCTCGATACGACCACCTTCCAGGTCGCATCGGACGCCGCGAGGCTCGCCTTCAGCCAGGTGAGCTGCTCACGGCCGAGCATCGTCTTCGGTCGGTCGGGACTGTCGGAGGCGATGTTCGCGTCGCGGTACTGCCGCGTGTCGAGGACGAAGAGCTCGACGTGCCTTCCCCACCGCAGCTTGCGGTACAACCGCTTGGGCGTGTTCGAGCTGACCGCGATCGGCGTGTAGTCAAGGAACGCGTCGAGGCCGATTGGGAGCAGGTGCACGCCCGGCGTGTAGGGAGGCGTGGAACGCGTGTCGCTCAGGGGGCCGAAGTCGTTCACCACCTCGTGGTCGTCCCAGACTCCCACGTACCCGGTGCTCGCGAACAGGCGCTGCGAGGCGGCGTCGACGCGGTTGTAGCGCCAGTGCGCCCAAAAACCGGGGAGATCGGTGGCGGGGCCGAATCCGCCCGGTACCTGCGGGTTGCCGTAGCGGCCGACCGGGTCGCAGGCGTTGTCGGCGTAGATCATGTCGCCCAGGCCGACGAACAGGTCCGGCCGGGAGCGCCGGATCGTGTCCATGATCGGGAATCCCTCGTTCGCATCGCGGCAGACGTTCTGACCGGCAACGTCGCCTCCGAAGGCGAGCCGAATACGCTCGGCGTCGCCTGCGTTCGGTGCCGTCTCGAAGCTTCCGCGTGTCGATCCGAGCTTGTAGCGGTACGTCGTGTCCGGCTTCAGGCCCTTCAGAACGACCTGCCCCGTGTAGTCGTCCGCGGCGCGAAAGCGCAGCGGTGCGGTGCGATCGTGCCTTCCGCCGGAGAGGTGGACGGTCAGCGTGCCTTCGCGGTCTGCCCGCGCCCAGAGCACGGCGGAATCCGTCGTGACGTCTCCTACGACGACTCCGTGCGTAAGCGTGAGACCGTCGTCGCCGGCTGACCGGGCCGCAGCTACGGCACCGCTGCCGGGAAGCGCGAAGACGGCCGCAGCGAGAACCAGGTAGAGGAGCCTGGACATGCTCAAACCCCCTTCGTTCGCGATCTGTCACCCGGGGTCCTAACGCAGCTGTGCCCGGAGAACAAGACCTCCGCGGCCTAGACTCACGCGAACAGTCGCCATTCGATTCTGGGAGGTGAGAGCGCCATGCCGAAGGTGCTCGTCTTGACCGGCGACGCCGCCGAGTCACTCGAGGTCATGTACCCGTATC
>DASSXA010000289.1:0-6079 GCA_035704315.1 Gaiellaceae bacterium | reverse complement strand
CCCGCTGGCGGAGGCCGCCGGTCTCGGCCTCGGCCGACGCGCCTCGCGGGAGGCGCTCGCCGTCATCAGCTCCTCGTACGAGTACCACGGCGGCTTCCGACTCAAGACGCTTTCGGCGTAAGCTCCGAGCCCGTTGGCGCTGAACTACCAGGACATGATTGCCGCACTCGAGGCCTACTGGGCCGAGCGCGGGTGCGTCGTCATGCAGCCGTACCACACGGAGCTCGGCGCGGGCACCTTCAACCCCGCGACGTTCCTCCGCTGCCTCGGCCCCAAGCCGTGGCGGACGGTCTACGTCGAGCCGTCGATCCGCCCCAGCGACGGCCGCTACGGCGAGAACCCCTACCGCTTCCAGCACTACTACCAGCTGCAGGTGATCCTCAAGCCGGCGCCCGAGGACATCCTCGACCAGTACTTCGGCTCGCTCGAGTCCGTTGGCATCGACACGCGGACGCACGACGTCCGGCTCGTCGAGGACGACTGGGAGGGGCCGACACTCGGCGCCTGGGGGCTCGGCTGGGAGGTGTGGGTCGACGGGATGGAGGTGACCCAGTTCACGTACTTCCAACAGCTCGGCGGTCTCGACGTCGAAGTCGTCTCGGGTGAGATCACCTACGGGCTCGAACGGCTCGCCATGTTCCTCCAGGGCAAGCAGAGCGCGCTCGAGATCGAGTGGGCGCCCGGGATCACCTGGGGCGACATCTACAGGGAGAGCGAGCGCCAGTGGTCGATCTACAACTTCGAGGAGGCGCCTGTCGACATCCTCATGCGCCGGTTCGAGGAGCACGAGGCGGAATGTGCTCAGCTCCTGGCGAAGAACCTGCCGCTTCCGGCGTACGACCAGGTGTTGAAGGCGTCGCACACGTTCAACCTGCTCGATGCCCGCGGCGCGATCTCGGCGACCGAGCGAGCCTCCTACATCGGCCGTGTGCGGGACCTGGCGCGCCGCGTCGCAGAGGAGTTCCTCGAGCTGGAGCGCGAGAAGGAGGAGGAGCCGGCTGAAGCTGCTGTTTGAGATCGGCTGCGAGGAGCTCCCGGCCGGATCCGTGTACGAGGCCGAAGCGCAGCTGCCGGCGCTTGCCCAGCGTCACCTCGGTGCGCCGCCGGAGCGCCTGTTCGTCGGCCCGCGCCGGCTTGCGATTCTCGTCGACGGCCTCGAGGAGCAGACCGAGGCCGAGTGGGTGAAGGGACCGCCGATCGCACTTCGCGAGCAGGCCGCGTCGGGATTCGCCAAGCGGCACGGGGTGTCGGTGGACGACCTCGTCGAACGAGATGGTTTCCTCGGAGTCACTGTCCAGGGACAGTCCCTGGATGCTGCCCTGCCGGGCCAGCTGGACGCGATCATCCGCGGCCTCCGCTTCGGCAAGACGATGAGGTGGGACGCTTCGGGACTCCGTTTCCCACGGCCCGTCCGGTGGACCTGCGCCCGCCTGGACGCTGCGCCGGTGGAGGGCCACGGCACCACGACATGGGGGCACCGCTTCACGCACGCCGAGGTCGAGCTGGCGGCTGCCGAGGCGTACGCGGAGACATTGCGTGCGGCCGACGTCGAGCCGGACGCGGCCGAGCGCGAGCGCCTCATACGGGAGGGACTCGACGCACTCGGCGAGTGGAGCGATCCCCTCGGCAAGCTCAGGGAGGTCGTTCATCTCGTCGAGAAGGTGATCGTCCTCGAGGGCTCGTTCGACGAGCGCTTCCTCTCGCTGCCGAGAGGCGTGACCGACACGGCGATGCAATCGCACCAGCGCTACTTCCCTCTGACTGGGAACCGCTTTGCGTTCGTGGCCAACGGCGGAGATCCGGAGACGGTGCGGGCCGGCAACGAGACCGTGCTCGAGGGGCGACTGGACGACGCCACGTTCACGTTCGAGCGGGACGTCGCTGCCGGGATCGAGGGGCTCGCAGGGCGACTCGCTTCGATCGTCTATTTCGCGGGCGCCGGCACGTTCGCCGACAAGACAGAGCGCCTGCGCAAGCTCGTCGAGCGGCTGGGCGGCGGAGAGGCGTCGCTCGAGGCCGCCCGACTCGCCAAGGCCGATCAGGCCGCCGAGCTCGTCCGCGAGTTTCCGGAGCTCGAGGGCTACATCGGAGCCGAATACGCACGGCTCGCCGGCTATCCGGAGGCGGTCTGCGTCGCGATTGCCGAGCAGTACCTGCCCGATTCCGCCCGAGGCCCGCTTCCGGCGACCGAACCGGGCCGCGTGCTCGCCGCGGCCGACAAGATCGACGTGCTCGACGTCTCCTTCGGGCTCGGCCACAAGCCCACCGGCTCTCGCGATCCGTACGGCCTTCGGCGTGCGGCGATCGGGCTCTGCCGACTTGCGACTGAGGGAGGGCTGGCCATTCCCCGCGAACTGCTCCGGGACGACGTCGGCGAGTTCGTCGAGGAGCGCTTCGAGGGCCTTCTGGACGTCCCGGTCGAGTTCGTCCGTGCCGCCCGGGCGGCAACGGTTCGCGACCTGGGGTCGGTCGCACGCCTCGCCCAGGCCCTAGCCGCTCTTCCCGACGAGCGGCTCGAGCCGATCCACACCGCCTACATCCGCGCCAGCAGGCTCGGCGAGAAGGAGAAGGCCGCGGAAACGGTCGATCCGAAGCTTCTGACCGAGCCGGCCGAACAGGAGGTTGCGAGCGCCCTGGAACAGGTCGAGCCGGAGATCGCGTCCGCGCTGGAGATCGCCGACTTCGAGGCGGCGGTCGAGGCGGGAGCCAGGCTCGGGCCGGTTCTCCACCGGTTCTTCGAGGAGGTGCTCGTGATGGCGGACGACCCCCGAGTCCGCGAAAACCGCCTCCGCTTGCTGCTCGAGGTTCGTGACACGCTTGGCGCGCTCGGCGATCTGGCCCAGATTCCTCGTTAACGGCTAAGGCGCCAACTTGGAGGCGCCGACCAAAGAGGCCATGCTGGCTTTGCCAGCGTGGCCGCCCTAATTAACGAAGGATGAACGTCGTTCTCAGACGCCTCTTAGGTGGATGATGTTCCATGGAGCGACTCCCATGAAAGGAAACGGAACTCAATGAGCAAGCAAGTGGCAACGATCGTCCTCGCGCTCTTACTTGCGGCGGGCGTCGGGGGCGCGGTGGGTGCCGGGGTCGCGCTCTCGACCGACGACCAGCCTGCAGCACAGTCCGCAAGCCCTTCGGCCGGCGAATCGGTCTCCCAGACCGAGTCCACGGCCGCGGCGATCTACAAGCGCTCGAAGGACGCCGTCGTCGAGGTGCACTCGACGACCGGTGGCCAGTCGGATCCCCTAGGGAACCAGGGCCAGGGCAGCGCAACCGGCAGCGGCTTCGTGATCGACAAGCAGGGCCACATCGTCACGAACGAGCACGTCGTCGACGGAGCCACAAAGGTCACCGTTCAGTTTTCCGACCAGAGCGAGGTCGACGCGACGATCGTCGGCACTGACCCGTCCACCGACATCGCCGTGTTGAAGGTCGATCGCCCGGCTTCCCAGCTCACGCCCTTGAGCTTCGCCTCGACGAGCTCGCTCGAGGTGGGCAATCCGGTGCTCGCGATCGGAAGCCCATTTAGCCTCGAGGGCACGTTGACGACCGGGGTCATCAGCGGCCTGGGTCGTGAGATCAAGGCGCCGAACGGCTTCACGATCGAGAACGCTGTCCAGACCGACGCTGCCCTGAACCACGGGAACTCCGGCGGCCCGGTCCTCGACATGAATGGCCGCGTCATCGGCGTCGCCGCCCAGATCGAGAGCGATTCCGGCGGCAACGTCGGCATCGGCTACGCCGTGCCCGCCGATACGGCTCAGCGGGTCGCGCGCGAGCTGATCCGAGACGGCAACGTCGAGCATGCGTACCTCGGGGTCAGCCTTCCAGACTCGGGCGCCGCGACGATCGAACAGGTCGTGAACGGCAGCCCCGCCGACACAGCCGGCCTCCAGGCCGGTGACGAGGTCACCGCCGTCGACGGCAAGACCGTTGATTCCGGCGACGCACTGCGCGAGGCCATCGACGCCAAGAAGCCCGGAGACAAGATCACCCTCACGATCAAGCGGAACGGCAACGAGCGCACCGTGCAAGTAACGCTCGGCCAGCGCCCGGCCTCCGCTCAATAGCCCCCTCCTCAGGCAGAGCATGTCCGGTGCTGGGCGCGCCGGACATGACTCTGGTCCTCCGTGGACGCTACGCTCGGCGCCGTGACAGTCGTCGAGCTGCACATGATCTCCGACGCCACGGGCGCGACCGCGAAACGCCTTGTGCAGGCGCTGGAGGCGCAGTTTCCGGAACAGCAGTTCGAAGACATCGTGCATCCGATGGTCGAAACAGTGGACGACCTTCGTCTCGCCGTCGACCGGGCCAAGGGACGGCCTGCGGTAATCGTCTACACCATCGTGAAGCCGGAGCTCCGCGACGCGATGCACGAGTTGTGCCGTCGCGCGAAGGTCCACTACTGCGACATCCTGCGTCAGCCGATCGACTCGGTGGCGAAGGTCTCCGGGCAGGTGGCGAAGATGGCGCCCGGTGCCCGCCCGCCGCTCGATTCGAACTACTTCCGCCGCATGGCCGCGATCGAGTTCGCGGTCAAGTACGACGACGGTGTCGGCGGTGGTCTCGACGACGCGGACATCGTGCTCGTTGGAGTCTCGCGCACGTCGAAGACGCCACTTTCGATCTACCTCGGCTACCTCGGGTACAGGGCGGCGAACGTGCCGGTCGTGAAAGGGATCGCGCCCCCCGAGAAGCTGTTCGAGATCGATCAGTCGAAGATCATCGGGCTGACGATCGGGGCCGAGCGGCTAGCGGAGATCCGTGCCGACCGCGCGAGGCGTCTCGGAGGCAACAACCGGAAATACGCGGCGCTGCTCGAGATCTACGACGAGCTGGAAGAGGCAGAGGCGCTCCACCGCCGCCTCGGCTGCCCGGTGATCGAGATCTCCGAGCTCTCGATCGAGGAGACGGCGGCGCGGATCATCGCCATGGTCGAGCGCCGGCGCGAGCGGGGGTCAGACCCCGTCGCCAGTGTGTAACAACTCGTCCGCCGAATCCGGCACCAATCAGGCACGTCCGTGGCATGGTTGCGCCGCGCCGTGGACAGCTCGTCGCACATCTGCGCGAGTTTTGCTTCGGTCCCGTGATGGGGTCTGACCCCGCTCGATACGCAGTCGGAGACCGCGCGGCCGCCGAGGCTCGCGCCAGGCCCGTGCCGCGATGGCGCTGGGCCGTCTGGTGGGTGCTCCTCCTCATCGCCGGGCTGCTCTTCTACTTCGTGATGGCGCCGATCTGGCTCGGGCTGCGGGCGGCGGCCTGGATCGCCGAGTTCAAGGCGCGGCGGAGGCGCTCCTAGAAAGCTCGAAGACGTATTCGAGGCCGTCGACCTCGTCCATCTGCTCGCCCGTCCTCACGAAGCCGAGCTTCCGGACAATCGCCAGGGACGGCTCATTGTGCGGCCCGACCGACAGGACGAAATGGCGGATTCCGGCCCGCTCCTCGGCCATGTCCATGAGCATCGTCGCCGCCCGCGTCGCGTAGCCGTGACCGCGGTACGCCGGGAAGATCATGTAGCCGAACTCCACTGCGGCCGGATTCTGCGTCGCGTTGACCCCGGGCGGCCCGTGATAGCCCGCGTGGCCGATCATCCGGCCCTTCAACACGACCGCATGAGGGCACCAGATCCGAAAGCCCGCGTCCTGCCGCATCTGGCGCAAGCGCATCCCCAGGAACGCCTTGTCGCCTTCGGAGGGAAACTCGTCGGGGATTTCGATCGCGAGCTCGGCGGCAGCGTCGTCGCGCCGTCCGTCCAGCACCGCCTCGACGAACACGGGGGTCATCGGGCGGAGCTCGATCACGCCTGCTTGAACGCGCGCAACTGGAGGAACAGAGGTACTCGGTCGCGGCGGGGATCCTCGAGCGCGTTGACCGGTTCGCGGATCCGCTCGATCACGAACCCGGCATCCTCGAGCGCCCGCGAGTAGTCGCCGAGCGAGTAGCACCAACCTCGGAAGGTGATGGTCAGCCCGTTCCGCTCGAACGTGCCCTCGAACCGGCGCTTGCCAAAGTAGGAGCCTTCGATGACGAAACGCGCGTCCGGGGCGTGCGACTCCCACTCGCCCGAGTCGAAGAAGGG
>DASSXA010000252.1:0-8823 GCA_035704315.1 Gaiellaceae bacterium | reverse complement strand
GGCTTCGCCAGCGTGATCCGCTGCACCGGCCCGTCTCGGTCGATCTTCAGTCCGGGCATGGCCGGGGACCTTAGAGTCGGACCGTGCTCCGGGGGACCCTCGCCGCAGCGATCACGCCGCTCAGGGACGGCGGCGCCGCGCTGGACGAGGAGGCATTCGCACCGTACGTCGACTTCCTCGTGAACGGTGGGCTGGACGGAATGCTGGCGCTCGGCACCACGGGGGAGGGAATCCTCCTGTCGACCGAGGAGCGTAAGAGCGCAGCGGAGGCCTTCGTCGGTGTCGCCGACGGCCGATTTCAGGTCGCCGTCCACTGCGGCGCCCAGACGACCGCCGACACCGTCGAGCTGGCGCGCCACGCCCGCGATGTCGGAGCAGACGCGGTCGCTGTCATCGGCCCGCCGTACTTCGGCTACGACGAGGAAGCGCTCTATCGCCACTTTGCCGCGGCGGCGGAGGCGGCCGCGCCGACCCCGTTCTATCTGTACGAATTCAAGGCGCGGGCGGGCTACTCGATTCCGCTCTCCGTAATCGAGCGGCTGGGGGATCGCGTGGCCGGCCTGAAGGTCTCCAACCGCCCCTTCGAGGAAGTCGAGCCCTACATGATCGAGGGCCTGGACGTCTTCATCGGTGCTGAGGCGCTCGTCGAGGAAGGGCTCGAGCGGGGCGCAGCGGGCAGCGTCTCCGGGCTCGCGGCAGCCTTCCCCGAGGGCGGAGCGGAGAAGCGCAAAGCTCTCGAACGCTTCCCGTTCCAGGCCGCGCTCAAAGCCGTTCTCGGACTGCGCGGCGTGCCGGTCCGCGAGGACGTCCGCGCGCCGCTCCGCACGCTCTCCCAGGACGAGCGCGCCGAGCTCGAGCGATGGCTCGAATCGTTGTAGCCGGCGCGGGGGCTATCGGCGCCTCCATCGCGTACCACCTCGTGCTCCGCGGGACGGACGACGAGGTGATCCTCTGCGACCGCGGCGAGGTTGCGTGCGGGGCGACGGGCAAGGCGATGGGCGGCGTTCGGCAGCAGTTCACGACCGAGCCGGAGGTGCGGCTGGCGCAGGCGAGCGCGCGATTCTTCGCCGGGCTCGGCGCGCCGCTCTATGAGCAGGTCGGTTACCTCTTCCTCGCGACCACCGAGGCGGGCTCGGCAGAGCTCGAGGAGCGACGACGCCTTCAGGTCGCGCTGGGCGTCCCTGTCGAAAACCTCGATCCGTCAGTCGTCAGCGGCCTTCGAACGGATGACGTCTTTGGCGCGCTCATCTGCCGCGAGGACGGCGTTGCCGACCCGACCGCCGTCACCCGCCATCTCGTCGACGAGGCGACCGGACACGGCGCGGGCCTCATGGAGGGGACCGATGCACGCGAGCTCGACCGGGATGTCCTGATCGTCGCCTGCGGCGCAGCGTCTCCGGAGCTGATCGACGTTCCGATCCGGCCGCTAGTACGCCAGCTGGTGGACACCGAGACCGTCGCGGGCCTTCCCCCGGCGCTCCCGATGACGATCGAGGCCCAGACCACCTTCCACTTCAGGGGGGTCGGAGACGGCCTGCGCCTCGCGATGGTCGAGCCGAAGCCGAGGTGGGGGAGCGAAGAGGTCGTGGATCAGGCATTGGTGCTGGACTGGCTCGAGCGCCTCGCGCACCGTTATCCGCCCGCAGCCGGAATCGGTGTGGCGCGTGCGTGGGCCGGCCTCTACGACATGACGCCCGACGCCCATCCCATCATCGGCTGGGTCGAAGACGGCGTCTACGCCGCGTGCGGCTTCTCCGGCCACGGGTTCATGCAGTCGCCGGCCGTCGGCGCCGCGGTGGCGGAGGAGCTCATCAGCGGAAGCTCCTCGTTCGACCTGTCCCCGTACCGTCTCGAGCGTTTCGCCGACGGCGCGGTCTTCCCCGAGACGCTCGTCCTCTAAGGGCGCGTCCAGGGACAGTCCCTGGACGCGGCTACGACGGACCCGTCTCGAATGCGAGCCCGAGGCGCGAGAGCTCCTCGATCTCGAAGCGGCCCTCGATCGTTGCCTCCACGTCGAACTCCTCGCCGATGTCCGGATCCTTGCCGATGAGCTCGCGAGCCCTGCTCGGAACGACTTGCCTCGCCGCCTCCTCCGACTCCCAGAGATAGATCGCGCCCCAACGGTCGGTCGCCTCGTCCGAGATCCACGCCTTGAACCGAAGCCCTTCGACCTCCTCGAAGCGATCCACCGACTCGTCGCGGAGGTATCGGCGGAGCTCCTCGATCGTCGTCTTCGAGTCCGCGAGGTTCCAGATCACGAGCCGCACGATCACCCTTTCCCCCCTCCAGGCTTGTCACCCGACTCGCGCTTGTTGAGCCGCTCGAGAAAGGCGTTCCGAAGCGACTCGCCCGTGACCTTCAGCTGGCGGATCGGACGGCGCCGCTCGACCTTGACCACCCTGACGTCTCCCGAGTGCTGGCCGTAGGAGCGCCCGTAGGCTTCCGCCTCGCCGATTGCGTGAAGCCTCGAGTCCTTCTTCCGGCGGAAGAGAGGCACGCTGAGAGAGTAAACGGCTAGGCCGGCTCGGGCAGCTTCGCCAAGACGTGCTTGATCCGGCGCAGGACGTCGGCCTCTTCGTGACCGAAGTCTTCGAGGAAGGCGTGAAGCGCGTTGCGCACGAGCCGCAACTCGTCTTCTGTCAGTTCGATCGTGTGCATGGACGGAGCCTAACCCCAGTCGGGAGGTTCGTATCCACCTTCGAGCGGCGCGCCGAAGGTAACGAGCTCGAGGCCGTCGTCGCCCGCAATCGGAACCCTCGTCGAATCCGGGTCGACCCGAACGAAACGTCCGGGGATCAGCTCGAGCTCATCGCCGTCGATCCGCATCCTTCCGCCGCCCCGCACCACGAAGTAGACCTCCTCCTGGTTCGAGTCGTTGTGGTCGTGCTCCCTTCCCACGACCCCCGGCGGCAGCGTGAAGTAGTTGAAGCCGAACGCGCGCGTGCCGGTCGCCCGACGGGTCTTCCGCACCATGCCGCCCGGGCCTTCGCCTTCGAGCGAGTCGACGTCGACGTACGTGTAGCCCACGTGAACCTCCTTCGAGTCTGATTTCTCACCGCAATACTGCTCCCTCTATTCTCTGGGTTGATGGCCCGTCGAGCTGTTGCCGCGTGCCTTCTGCTCGCTCTCGCCGGGTGCGGGAGCTCAGACCCCGGCGAGTCCTCGCAGAGCAATGCGGTCGAGCAGTTCGGGTTCATCCGAGACGTCGATACGCGGGCGAACCCGCCAACGCTCGTGTTCGACGAGGCCGAGTGGCTGACGGGCGAAGCGGCCCAGAAAGCGGCACGGGCCGACGGTGTCATCTCCGACGGCCAGCCGGTGCCGAACGACTACTACATGCGCAACAAGACGAGGGACGAGCGGGTCCTGAAGATCGCGCCGGACGCGGAGATCACCGCCACGCGCTGCCCGGTGTGCCGTGACGGTCAGCCCGGCAAGCTGCAGGACTTCCTCGATTCGTTCAGGGGGCGCGGAGGAAGGACGTACTCCGACGCCTACCGCGGCTCCGCCTCGCAGTACTGGCTCACCATCGAGAACGGTCGGGTCACCGCGATAGACGAGCAGTACCGGCCCTAGGGCAGCGGCCTACATACGGAAGATGCCGAACGTGCTCTCCGGGATCGGGGCGTTCAGCGCGGCCGAGATCCCAAGCGCCAGCACGCGGCGCGTGTCGAGCGGGTCGATGATCCCGTCGTCCCACAGCCGCGCAGTCGAGTGGTACGGGTTGCCCTCGGCCTCGTACTTCGCACGGATCTCGTCGGGATCAGCGTCCCCCACCATCGTCAGCACGGTCGCAGCCTGCTCGCCGCCCATCACGGAGATCCGGGCATTCGGCCACATCCACAGCTGGCGCGGGCCGTAGGCCCGTCCGCACATCGCGTAGTTCCCGGCGCCGAACGATCCGCCGGTGACGACCGTGAATTTGGGGACGTCCGCACAGGCCGTTGCCATCACGAGCTTCGCGCCGTCCCGCGCGATCCCGCCGGCCTCGTACTCGGTTCCGACCATGAATCCCGTGATGTTCTGCAGGTAGACGAGCGGCACTCGGCGCTTTGCAGCGAGCTCGATGAAGTGCGCGCCCTTCTGGGACGACTCCGCGAAGAGGACACCGTTGTTCGCGAGGATGCCCACCGGATACCCCTCGATCCGCGCGAACCCGCACACGAGCGACTCGCCGTAGAGCTCCTTGAACTCGTGGAAGCGGCTCCCGTCGACGATCCGCGCGATCAGCTCGCGCGGGTCGACCTGCTGGCGGAAGTCCTCCGGTATCAGCCCGTACAGCTCCGACGGGTCGGCGACGGGATCCTCCGGCGGGGCGACGTCCCAGGGCGCCTCCTTGCGCCGGTGGAGATTGCGGACGACAGACCTGACGATTGCCAGCGCATGCTCGTCGCTCGTCGCGTAGTGGTCGGCGACGCCCGATCGGCGTGTGTGGACGTCGGCGCCGCCAAGCTCCTCAGCCGTCACGTCCTGCCCCGTAGCCGCCTTGACCAGCGGCGGGCCGCCGATGAAGATCGTCCCCGTCCCCCGCACGATGATCGTCTCGTCGCTCATCGCCGGGACATACGCGCCGCCGGCCGTACAGGAGCCCATCACGGCGGCGATCTGCGGGATCCCCTTGGCGGACATGCGCGCCTGGTTGAAGAAGATGCGCCCGAAGTGCTCCCGGTCGGGGAAGACCTCGTCCTGGAGCGGGAGAAACGCGCCGCCGGAGTCGACGAGGTAGACGCACGGCAGCCGGTTCTGTTCGGCGATCTCCTGAGCGCGCAGGTGCTTCTTGACCGTCATGGGGAAGTAGGTGCCGCCCTTGACCGTCGCATCGTTCGAGACGAGGACGCACTCCTGTCCCTCGATGACACCGATCCCGGTGATGATCCCGGCCGATGGCGCCTGTCCCTCGTACATGTCCCAAGCGGCTAAGGCGCTGAGCTCGAGGAAGGCGCTTCCGGGATCGACGACCCGGTCGATCCGCTCGCGGGCGGTCATCTTCCCTCGTGACCGGTGGCGCTCGACCGCCTTCTCGCCGCCACCGCGGGCCACCTGTGCGGTGCGCGCGCGAAGCTCGGCGACGAGCTCCTCCATCCGTTCGCGGCGCCCGGCGAAAACCTCCGAGTCTCGTTCGACCTGGGACGTCAGGACCGCCACGGAGCCCAGCCTAGCCAGGAGGTCGGACCAGAAAGGTCCCGACTTGTCAGAAGCAACTCCGTCACCGAAGCTGAGCGCCAATGCTCGTGCGACTGTTCGATGCCGGCCTGGCCGAGGAGTTCCTCGGTTTCCTTCGGCGCGCCGACTGCGTCGCCAGTCTCGGCGAGGTGGAGGCCCATGCACAAGGAATCTCGGTCGACGTAGAAGTCCCGGACACTCACGACCAACGACAGGCGAGGATGGAGGTCGCGCTGTACCTCCACGCGTGGGAGGCGCTGCACCCGGACTCGGGCGCGAAGCTTCTGGACGTCTGAAGATCGCGAGACGGTTCGGATGCGACCCTTGTGGAGACAGCTCGACGAGGCGCGTGCTTCCGGTGCGTCATACTCACAGCAGTGAGCGACGAGGAACTGAGGCCTAACGAGATCCGAGACGTCTCGTTCCCGAGCTCGGTCCGCGGCTACGACCGCTCGGCCGTCGACGCTTACGTCAGACGAGTCAACCGCGTGATCGCCGAGCTTCAGATGTCCAGTTCACCGCGGGCGGCCGTGAGACATGCCCTGGAGCAGGTCGGCGAGCAGACGAGCACCATCCTCCAGCGGGCCCGGGAAACCGCCGAGGAGATCACGGCCAGCGCGCGTCAGGAGGCGGAGGAGACCACTGCCCGGGCGAAAGCCGAGGCTGCCGAGATCGTCCTGAACGCGAGCACCGAGTCGGACCGCGCAAGAGCCGAAGCGGGCAAGTTGACCGCCGAGGCAACGGCTGAAGCCGAGGAAACCCGGTCGAGTGCGAGGGCTGAAGCCGACGAGATCGTCAGCAAGGCAAGGGCTGAGGCGGAGAAGACCGTGGCCCGGGCGCGCGAAGAGGTCGCAGCCCTTCGGGATGAGGCCGAGGCACGGTTACGCGAGCTCCACGCAGACATTGCGGCCACCTGGAAGGAGCGGCGGGAGCTGCTCGACGACGTGCGTGCAATCGCCACGCGGCTCGAGGAAGAGGCCACCAGGGCGGCCGCCCGGGTTCCACCGGGTGCGCCGGCCGACGACGGCGGGGAGGAGATGGTGGCGCCCGAGGCCGCAGCGGAGACCGAGGTCGCGACGAGGGATTAGGGTCTCAGCCGTTCGCGTAGGCGAGCGCGTGGAGACGTGTGATCGACCCGCCTTCAAGTCTGGGGGCTCGCCAGCTGTCGCCGCGATCGCCGCTCTCCCAGATCTGACCGTCGGCTAGACCGGCGAAGAGCCGCCCGTCGCCGGCGACCAGCGCGTACGGCATGGCAGGCAGCGGGTCGGGCAGCCCGCCCGTGAGCTCACGCCACTCCTCGCCGGCACGGCGTCGGTAGATGCGCGCCTGTGGGTCACGGCCGCCGTGAGCCGCGAACGGGCCTGTGCTCGCCGAGACGAACCAGAGTTCCGGATCCTCCGGATCGGCGGCCACCGACCAGGTGTAGTGCCGGTCGCGCCCCTCGTCCGCCGGCTGCCAGGTCTCGCCCGCATCGTCGCTGAACGCGGAGCCTCCGCCGCCGGCTTCGTAAGCCCTGTCGCGGGCCCGCGGGTGCCAGGCGAGCGAGTGCACATCGCGTTGTGCGCCGGGACGATGGTCCTCCCACGTGGCGCCACCGTCGGTCGAGCGCATCAGCCCGCCGAGCTCGATCCCGACCAGGAGCAGATCCGCGTCGTGCGGGCTCGGTGCGATCCAGCGCACGTGCGATGTCCACGGCCGCGGTGGAAAGCTCCACGTCGGCTGCGACGGCAACTCGAGCAGCGCTTCCAGCTCGCGCCAAGTCTGACCGCGATCGTCGCTGCGGTAGAGCCGGCTCGGCTCGGTGCCTGCGTAGACGGCGCCGTCGCCGGCGCTGACCGCAAGCGAGAAGACGCCAGGCTCGGACAGCGCGGAATCGACCCAGGTCCGCCCGCCGTCATGTGTCCGCCGCACTCCTTTGTCCCGCAATCCGGCATAGACGGTGTCTGGGTCATGCGGGTCGACCGCAAGGCATTGGGCTCCGCTCCCGTCCAGGAACCGCTCGACTGTCCAGGACCCGTTCGCCTCGTCTAGCCGAACGATCCCGTCTCCTGTTGCGGCATACAGGCGCGCCATCTACGCAGCGTAGGTCTTCGAGGGGAGGGAGCGGAAGCGAACCTGCCATTGCGGAAACCCCAGTACGCGCTGCGTTCCACCACCCGCTTCTGCAGCTACGACCGCCCGGGGACTCTCGGCAGCGCGAGCGACGCCCGACCAGCCGACGTCGCGCCGACGTCGGAGACGTTCGCACGCGAGCTGCACACGGTCTGGCCAACGCGAACGTGCCTGGGCCCTACCTTCTTGTCGGAAGCTCGTTCGGCGGGTTGCTGATCTCGACGTTCACGGCCCGGTACCCCGCCGACGTTGCCGGCCCGTGTACTTCGACGCGCTTGCTCCTGGCTCAGCAGAGGGGTTCTTACAGTTGGGGCCCTTTCCAGAACCGTGGGACGGCTGGGGCGATGTCGATCGACTGCGGGCGTTGAGTTTCGGATCGCGTCCCGTCGTGGTGGTGGCGACGCAGAACCCGGGCCAAATCGCCGACATCCGCGGCCGCGCGACGAACATCATCGTCGCGGAGGCTCCGCAGTATGGGCATGCGTTTCTTCTCCAAGTACCAGGGCTCGGCTACGAGGCGATCCGAGTTGCAGTCGGCGCCGTGCGAGCCTCGGGCCGCTGCGGAGCTGTGCACAAACGCCGTTAGCTCGCCTCGTTAGACGCTGTACCCCGTGAGGCAAGGCCGGCGGAAGGGACGGCGTATGAAACGACGTCCCTTCCTTGGCTAAGTCGACTAGCGCCAGCCGGTGATGTCGAGGATCGTTCCGAACCCGCTCGAGTTGTGCTGGATGCTGACGTAGAAGTGCTTGCCGGTCGAGTCGAAGAACCCGCCGGTCCACTCGGCATCGAAGTCATTGAGCGTGCCTATTCGCACACAGCCGTCGGAGAGTGTGTCGTCGTCCTTTCCGTCGTCGAGGCAGCTCCAGAGATCGTTGTTCCGGTCGCCGCCCTGGGCGCCGGTGGTGCTGCCGTCCTCGTGGACGATCCAGTTTCCGCGACCGGCCTGGTAGGCAATGTTGTCCGGCATGTTGATCTCTTGCGAGCCCTGAACGAGCAGGGTCACCTGGGGCGTGGTGCTGCCGCTGGCGGAAGCCGCAACCGTGCCGTCGGTGAAGCAGATCACCTCGCCGAAGTAGCGCGAAGAGTCACGCCCGGTGTTGTTGCCGCAGAAGCGGACGTTGCCCGCAGCGAGCGCCTTTGCGTCGATGTCGATGTCCTCGGGGCGGTAATACCCGGTCGCCTTGACCGCCACGGCCAACGGCCGGAGCGCGACACCGTTGCCGGCGATCGGCTGCCACGAGCCTCGCCCGTACTGAAAGCCCTGGCCGTTGTTGCCGCTCGTTCCCACGCGCAGGGCGAAGATCGACCCGCTCGTGTACGGGGACTGGTCGAGCGACGTAATCGGCGCGCCGCCGGCCCACGGGGTTGTCGGGACGAACTTGTAATACGCGCCGGCGGGCGCTCCGATGATCGCCGCCAGCTCGTTGCCGTAGTAGGTGACACCGTTCGGCAGGATGGCGAGCCCCTCGAAAGAGTTGAGGCCGAGCGCCGGCACTCGGCGGATCTTGGGGCTGGAGCTGACGCCGGTCGTCCGGTTGATGGTGGCGC
>DASSXA010000118.1:0-7683 GCA_035704315.1 Gaiellaceae bacterium | reverse complement strand
AGGACGGGCGCGAAGCGCGCGCAAGGAGGCCTTCAGGCTGCCCGGCCTTTCTTCATTCGGCGAGGACGGGAAGGGCGAGCTCTACGCCGTCACGCTCGGCGGCCAGGTCTACCGGCTCGCGCCGCGCTAGCCCGCGCGGCGGCGCCTGACCTGGGGGCCCTGGTGGCCGAGCGCCCCAGGCACCGCTTGCGGTGCCGGCAAAGAGGCCGTGCCGGCTTTGCCGGTGCGGCCGCTCAACCCGCTCTGCGTCGGCGCACCTGGGGGCCCTGCTGGCCCAGCGCCGCGTACGCGAGCGCCTGAAGGGACTCGTTGAGGAGCGCCAGTTCGCGGACGATCGGTGCGAGGTTCTCCCCGCTGTCGAGCCGCCTGTTCAACCCGCGCACCTCCGCTGTCAGGCTGTCGAGCCGTTCGAGGAGCGCGTCCAACTGCCGGTCGCCGATGTCCTTGGGCCGATCCATCGTTCCGGATCCTAGCCAGCGAGTCGGCCAAGCCCGTCGCGCGAACGGACGACCACGGCGCCTGGTCCGAGCTGCTCCAGCAGGCGCTCGAGTGCCCCGGCGCCGGTCTCCACGAAATCGACGCGACGGGCTGCTCCGAGCTGCGACAGCGCCACGCGAGCCAGTGGTTCGGGCGCGTCGGTGAACACTCCCAGGGTCGCACCCGCGCTCTGCAGCTTCCGCAGCCGTGCGCTGATCTCGGCGTCCGGGCGCAGGTAGACGGGGGCACGGTCCTCGGCGAACCGCTCCAGAGCGCCCCTCCAGTCGCCGACGCCACGATCGGCCCAGCGGTCGAGCTCCTCGGCAGCTCGGGCCCGGTCGGCAGGGAGGGCATCGACATCGAGCTCGGCGATCGACCGGAACCGCCGTGCGGCGTCGTCGAGCCAGTCCGCCCACAGCCGGCGGGTTTCTCCAAGCACTCCGTCCAGCTCCAGCGCGAGGGTCAGAGCCACCAGCGTCCCACCAGCACGCCGACGATGACCCCGAGCGCGTCGATCGCCAAGTCGATCGGCGCTCCGACGCGGCCCGAGATGAAGTGCTGGTGCAGCTCGTCGGTGAGGGCGTAGGCGATCCCGAGCGCGACTGCCAGGTACTGGCGTCCCAGCGCCCGGAGGAGCAGAAACCCGAACAGGGCGTACTCCGTCCCGTGCGCGAGCTTCCGTAGGAGGAGATCCCACCCACCGAGGCCGGTACCGAGATTCGGCATCGACGAGAGCGCGAAGATCACGGCCGCCCACGCGACGACCGGCAGCCAGAGCGAGACGAAGCGCGGCACGGCGCGCCATAATAGGCCGGACAGAAGAGGCGAGCGGTGAGGGAATCCGGTGCGAATCCGGGACGGTCCCGCCGCTGTGAGGGGAGACGCTCTCCGCCGGAATGCCACTGGCCTTGCGGGCCGGGAAGGCGGCGAGGGAGGGAGCCCCGAGTCAGAAGACCTGCCGCCCGCCTGGCATTCGAACCCCTCGCGGAAGGAGGATTCGTGCGGAGAACACTCCTCACACTCGCAGCACTCGTCGCGCTGAGCGCAATCGCGGCGTCTTCGGCGCTCGCAGCCCCGGTTACGGTCCGAGTCGAAGGCAGGACACAGACGATCTTCGGGTCGCTCGAGAAGCGCTTCGAGGGCGGCTCGAACGCGCTCCAGGCGCTCGATGGCGCCAGCCTGCGTGGCGAGTTCTACTACCACGTCTCGGTAACCGGATTCGGCCCCTACGTCGACCAGATCGGCCGCTACGCGGCCGGCGGCTCGAACGGCTGGGTGTTCAAGGTGAACGGCGCATCGCCGCCCGTCGGAGCAGACAAGGTGCCGCTGCGCCCGGGTGATCGTGTGCTCTGGTATTGGGCCACCTTCGGCCCGACCGGCGGCCCGCCGACGTTGCTGCTCAACCGCACGGGCCGGAACTGCTACCGCGTCGTCTCCGAGAACGATGCCGGCAAGGACACAGTGGCCTCGGGCGCCGTCCTCAACGTCGAGGGCCGCCGCACCCGCACACGAGCAGGGCGCGCCTGCATTGGCCCGCACAGTGGCCTCGTCCGGGCGACGATGACCGGTGCCGTTCGTTCGAACGCCCTGCGTTGACCCTCGGCCGGCTCGCGGCTCTCCTCTTCGCGCTCGCGGTACTTGTCGGCTGCGGGGAGGAGCAAGCAGGTGAAGGCCGCGCGACGCTGTGGATCACGAGTGACCGAGGCGCGGACGTCATCAAGACAGCCGACGTTCCCGCCGGCATCAGCGCGATGGAGGCGCTTCGGCGCGAAGCCGACGTCGATACCCGTTACGGCGGGCGGTTCGTACAGGCCATCAATGGAATCGAGGGAAGCGTCAATGAGCAGCGCGACTGGTTCTACTTCGTGAACGGCTACGAGGCGGACATCGGCGCCGCCGACTACCGGCTCCACGCCGGCGACGTTGTGTGGTTCGACTACCGCTCCTGGGCGGAGGAGATGCGCGTGCCGGTCGCCGTCGGCGCGTTCCCGGAACCGTTCCTCCACGGTTACGGCGGCAAGCGACGTTCGGCCGTCGTCGTCTCCCGTCCGGGCGCGCTCGCCCGGCGGATCGCCGGTGTCGTCCGCGGTCGCGTGAACGGTCCCCGGAAGGGCGCCAACGTTCTTGTCCTCGTCTCTGGCTCGGCGCTGCGCGCACGGCTCTCGGGGGACGCCGGCGACCCCGTCACCTTCTACGTGGGCCGGAAGATCGCCGGACGGCTCGTGCGCGACCCGGCGCTCGCCCGCTTCCGGTACTCGATCCCATGAGCTCGGTCCCCGCGCTCGTTGTCTTGGCCCTCGTCGCCGCCGCGGCACTGCTCGCCGACCGTACGGCCACCGTCGCGGCGATCACTGTGCTGCTGCTCGTCGTGTGCCTGCGCGCTCCGCGGCGACGTCGGTGGCCCTATCTCGTCGGCACCCTCGTGTCCGCCGCATTTCTCTTCCTCCTCAGCCCGCTGCTCGCGAGCTACGGCGGAGTCGTCCTCTGGGACGGGCCCTCGGTGCCCGTCCTCGGCCGGCTCGACGTCACCGACGATGAGCTTCGGATCGCACTGTTCCAGGCCTTACGGCTGGCGGCCGTTGGGCTTGCGTTCGCCGCCTACGCGCTTCTCCTCGATCACGACCGGCTGCTCCAGGCGGCCGGAAAGCTCCGGCACTCGGTGCTCGCCGTGGCGCTCGCGACGCGGCTCGTGCCGTCCCTGGAACGAGATGCGGCCGGACTTGTCGAGGCGCTGCGCGGCCGGGACGTCGTCGTCGAGGGGCTCCGCGGTCGCGCCCGTTTGCTCTCGCCGCTCCTCGCCGGCTCGCTCGAGCGCTCGCTCAACCTGGCGGAGTCGATGGAGGCTCGGGGCTTCGGGCGGCCCGGGCGCACACGAGTGCCTAAGCCGCCGTGGACCACGCTCGAGCGAGCGGCCGTCCTCGCCGGGCTCCTGTTCGTTCTGGGAGCTGTCCTGTGGCTCTAGCGCGCGTCCGGCAGCTCACGTACCGGTACCCCGGCGCCGCCCGGCCGGCTCTGGACTCCGTCTCGCTCGAGCTTCGACCCGGCGAGGTCGCATGCCTCCTCGGCCCGTCCGGTGGAGGGAAATCGACGCTTCTACGTGCGCTCGCCGGGCTCGTCCCGCACTTCCACGGCGGGGTTCTCTCCGGAAGCGTCGAGATCCGCGGGATCGACACGCGGCGCGCCCGGCCCGCCGAGCTTGCCGGAACGGTCGCCAGTGTCTTCCAGGATCCCGAGGATCAGGTCGTCCTCACCGGTGTCGGGGCCGAGATCGCCTTCGGGTTGGAAAACGTCGGCACACCGCCGGCCCAGATCGAGCCGACGGCGTTGGCGGCTCTCGACTCCGTAGGCGCCGGCCATCTCGTCGAGCGCCGGACCCAGGAGCTCTCAGCGGGAGAGCTCCAGCGCGTCTGCATCGCGGCCGCGCTGGCACTCGATCCGCAGCTCCTCCTGCTCGACGAGCCGACGTCGCAGCTCGATCCGGACGGCGCGGAGGACATGCTCGACGTCGCGTGCTCGGCGCGGGCGGTCGTCGTGTCGGAGCAGCGTCCGACGCTCGCGCTCGAGCGCTGTGATCGCGTGCTCTTCCTCGAAGGCGGCCGGCTGCTGCTCGACGCACCGCGAGACGAGGCGCTCCTGTGGCTCGCGGAGCATCGGTCGGCCTACTTGCCCCAGGCGCGGTTCGCTTCCGGCATGGAGGACCTCGGATCGGGCGAACCGCTCGTCCGACTCGAGCGGGTGTCCTACGCGTACGGGACGCGGCACGCGGTCGGGCCGGCAAGCCTGACCCTTCGACGTGGAGAGATCGTCGCGCTCGAGGGTCACAACGGCTCGGGCAAGACGACGCTGGCAAAGCTCGCCGCCGGGCTCCTCGAACCGTCTGCCGGTGCGGCCCAGCTGCGCGGGCGCGCTGCCTATCTCTCGCAGGATCCGGGGCGCTACCTCGTCTGTGAGCGGGTCGACGAAGAGGTCGCGCTGGGCGTCGGGGGCGATCTCGAGCGGGCGAGGCGTGCGCTCGGGCTCGTTGAGCTCACGGGCTACGACTCACGCCACCCGCGCGATCTCTCGAGCGGCGAGCGGGAGCGGCTCGGGCTCGCAGCCGTTCTCGTCACCGAGCCCGATGTCCTGATCCTCGACGAGCCGACGCGTGGCGTCGATCCTGAGCGCAAGGCGCTCCTCGCCCGGCTCCTCCGCGATACCGCGGATCTCCGGGCGACGCTCGTCGTCACGCACGACCCGGTCTTTGCGGCCGACGTCGCCGATCGGTCTGTGAGGCTGGGGCTCGTCGAGGAGCCGGCTCATGTCTAGGAAGGCGCTCTTCGCCGGGTCAGCAGTCGCATTCGTCGGAGGGGCATGGGCCGCGCTGTCGCCGAAGGACGCCGCGTTGTCGCTGCTTCTCGTCGCACTGGCGCTCATCGCAACTGGTTTCGCGTGGCTGGAATCCGGTCCGGGCTCATCGAAGGAGGTGGCGCTTGTCGCGGTGCTCGGAGGAGCGGCCGCCGCCGGCCGGATCCTCTTCGCCGCCGTACCCGGCGTCCAGCCGGTGACGGTGATCGTGGTCGCCGCCGGCGCCGCGCTCGGCGCCCGCGTGGGGTTCGCGGTCGGCGCAGTCGCGGCACTCGTCTCGAACTTCTATCTCGGCCAGGGAATCTGGACGCCCTGGCAGATGCTCGCCTGGGGCGGGTGTGGCGTAGTCGGGGCGCTGACCGCACGGTTCATCCGCAGGCGTTGGGCGTTCGCGGCGCTCTGCTTCCTGCTGGGCTTCGCCTTCAGCGGCCTGATGGATCTCTGGCACTGGTACAGCTTCTGGCCCCACACGTGGGAGGCGCTGACGGCCGTCTACGCACGGGGCGTGTGGTTCAGCGCCGCACATGCGATCGGCAACGTCGTCTTTGCGGTGGCGATCGGCCCGGAGCTCCGACGCCTGCTCGAGCGCTACGGCAGGAGGCTGCGTACGGAGGTCGTGTGGGCCTGAAGCTCGGCGCGGCGGTGTTGGCCGTGAGCCTCGCCGTGGCGCCCGCGGACTTCGTCAGTGCCCGGCAGCAACCGGACGGCGGCTTCGCGGAGCCAGGCGCGCGCTCGGATCCAGCGTTGACGGCGTGGGCAGTGCTTGGTCTACACGCGTCCGGGCGTGACCCGACCCGATCTGCGGCTGCGTATCTTCGCGACGCGCCGATTCACGACACCACCGATCTGGCATTGCGGATCATGGCGCTTCGCGTCGCAGGTGCCGACGTTGGAGATCTCATCGCTCGGCTCGACCGCGCGCGTCGCCCGGACGGGCGTATCGGTTCGCTCGTCAACTCGACCTCATGGAGCGTCCTCGCCCTCGAGAAACCCGGGAGAGCTCCGGTCCGGTACCTGCTCCGGGCGCAGCATCGCTCGGGGGGCTGGTCGTGGGTCCCGCGGGGAGCGCCGGATACGAACGACACCGCTGCGGCGATCCAGGCGCTTCGTTGGGGAGGCGTTCGCGGACGACCGATTCGACGCGGCCTTGCCTACATCCGCAGGTTGACGGCGGCGAACGGCGGCGTTCGGCTCGTGGCCGGACGCGAGCCGGATACCCAGTCGACCGCGTGGGCGATCCAGGCCTATGTCGCCGCGGGCGTCAAGCCACCGGGCGCCGCTTTCCGATTTCTCGCCTCGATGCGACGGCCCGACGGCAGCTATCGCTACTCGCGCCGCTACGCGGTCACTCCGGCCGTCGTTACCGCACAGGTGCTTCCGGCTCTCGCGCGAAAGTCGTTCCCTTTACGTTAGACTTCAGATACCTTGCGTTCCGAGGTATTGAAGGGTCACCTGGATCTTCTTCTCCTCGCGGCGATCGCCCGGGGGCCGCTGCACGGCTATGGGATCGTCGAGGCGATCAGAGAGCGCACCGGAGGCGAGCTCGAGCTCGCGGAGGGCACCGTCTATCCCGCGCTCTATCGCCTCGAGGGGGCAGGGCTGCTCGCGAGCTCATGGACGACGGCCGGACGACGCCGGCGCCGTGTGTACCGGCTGACCAGGCGGGGCCGAGCTCGCCTCGCGCGAGAGCGCGCCGAGTGGAAGACGTTTGCCGGCGTCATGGAAGCGGTGACGGCGTGATCGAGCTGTATCTCGCCGATCTGGCGCGGGAGCTGAGAGCGAGGGGCGTGCGCGGGAAAGCGGCGGCTCGGGTCCTCGCCGAAGCGCGAGACCACCTGCTCGAGCTCGAGCAGGCGCACGGTGCCATCGACCGGTTCGGGCCGAGCGAGCGTATTGCGCGTGAGGTCGCCGCGCAGCTGGCGACGACGAGAACGTTCCGGGCGGCGTACGCCGCCTTTGCCGCGCTCGCGCTGACGGCCGCCGCGTACGTGCTGTTCTTCGCGTCGATCAATCGGGGAAGTGGCTCGCCTGACCTCTTCTCTGCGCGTCACGAAGCCGTCGGCATCGCTGCCACACTCGGGCTCGTCCTCTTCCCGCAGATCGCCTTCGTGGCGGGATGTCTCGCGCTCCTGCGCGCGCTTCGGCTCCGGAGCGTCTCGACGCTCTCCGCGGAGGAGCTGCATGTGATTCGTCGGCGCGCCGCGGTTGCGCTCGCAGCCGGCGGCCTCACGGTGATGACGATGGCGCTCTGGAGCACGGAATACCGGGCCGCCACGTGGCTTCTCCTTCCTGCCGTGCTGGCAGCGGTCCCTCTGGGAGCCGGCCTTGTGGCTCTCTCCAGCGCTTCGGGACCCCAGGCCGTTGCCGAAGGACCGGCGGGTGATGTCTTCGACGACATCGGCTTCCGAATGGATCCTTGGCCGTTCGCAGTGGTCTTCGCCGTGCTGGTAGGAGCGCTTGGCTTCATCGGCGGCTGGGCAGCGGAAGGAGATCCGGGCAGCGGCCTCGTGCGCGGCGCGTTCGAGGCAGCCGCCGTGGTCGCTTGCTTCGCCGTCCTCGGCCGGCGTCTAGCCCTGCGTCGCTAGCGCGGCCGACAGCCAGGTCCCGTTCCGACGCCCGGTGCGCGCCAAAGCGCCCGTTCAGACAGGCCCCGCAGCGCCAGTCCGACGACACCGTCCGCTCCAGACAGATAGGCGTCTCCGGGTGCGGTGTCGGCGAGAAGCAGCGACGCCCCACTTGTCCCGTCGGGCCACTGTCCCCGTGCCTGGCACCGGGACAATGGCCCCGGGGGCCAGGCTGCGGGGTGGACGAATCGGGGGTCGCTAGCATCGGCCGCATGGCTGTCGCCTCGCCCGAGACCTA
>DASSXA010000110.1:0-7211 GCA_035704315.1 Gaiellaceae bacterium | reverse complement strand
ACGGCGTTCGAGAGCGCGAGGTTGTCGATCGGCTCCCGCACGGAGCTCGAAGTGATGTTGATGATGCGACCGGCGCCGCTCGCGAGGAGGTGCGGCAGGCAGAGTTTGGTCAGGCCGATCGCGGAGTGGAGTAGAAGCTCGACAGCGTCCTGGAGCGTGTGGTAGTCGATCTCGACGGCCTTCGTACGGGGCGGGCCGCCGCCGTTGTTCACCAGGATGTCGATCCCGCCGAAGGCGGCAAGCGTGCGTTCGACGAGCCGTTCGCGGTCGCTTGGATCGGTCATGTCGCCGCGAACGGAGAGCGCGCCGAGCTGCTCGGCCTCACGCTCCAGCTCGTCCCGACGGCGCGCGAACATCGCCACGTTGGCCCCCTCGGCCGCGAACGCGCGCGCGATTGCCAGCCCCATTCCGGAGGAAGCGCCGCAGACGATCGCGGTCCGGCCGTTCAGGCCGAGATCCACGGTCTTAGAACGAGAGGACGCCGACGACCTCGCGGACGGCGTCGGCCGACTCGTGCAGGAGCCGCTGCTCCTCCTCGGAGAGATCGAGCTCGACGATCTCCTCGACTCCACCGGCCCCCAGCTTGACCGGCACGCCCATGTAGAGACCCTCGATGCCGTATTCGCCCTCGAGATATGTCGTGCAGGGGAGGATCCGCTTCTCGTCGAGCATGATCGAGTCGACGATCTGAGCCGCGGCCGCACCGGGTGCGTACCACGCCGAGGTGCCGAGCAGCTTCACGAGCTCCCCCCCGCCCGAGGCGGTCCGGGCAACGAGCTCCCGGATCCTCTCCTCGGACACGAGCTTCCGCAGCTGGACTCCTCCGACGGTCGTCGCCGAGACGACCGAGACCATCTGATCGCCGTGGCCGCCCAGCACCATTGCAGTCACGTCCTTCACCGAGGCGCCGGTCTCCCACGCGATGAAGGTGGCGAACCGCGCCGTATCGAGGATGCCTGCCATTCCGAACACGCGGTTCTTGGGCCAGCCCGAGACATTCTTCGCGACGTGGCACATGGCGTCGAGCGGGTTCGAGACGACGATCAAGATCGCGTCGGGGGAGGCCTCCGTCACCTGTTGCGTCACGGAGCCGACGATCTTCTCGTTCGTTGCGACCAGATCGTCGCGGCTCATGTCGCCGGTGCGAGGCACTCCTGCGGTGACGACGACCACGTCCGAGCCGGCGCTGATGTCGTACTCGGTCGAGCCCTCGACGCGCGGCTCGTAGCCGAGGACGGCGCCGGCCTGGTTGATGTCGAGCGCCTTTCCGGCTGCGAGGCCCTCCTTGATGTCCACGAGCGCCAGATCGCAGTAGTCCCGGCGGGCGAGCTCCTGCGCGCAGGTGGCGCCGACGTTCCCCGCGCCGACGACCGTGACCTTGCGCCGCCCAGGGGCCGGCGTGAACTCGTGATGCCCGAGCTCCATCAGACCCTGACCCCGAGCTTGTCGATGATCGCGTCCGCCACCTCGCTCGTTCCGACCGCGGTCGGGTCGTCGCGTGTGGGCTTCATGTCATAGGTGACGCTCTTGCCCTCCCGGATCACGTCGGCGATCGCCGCTTCGAGGCGCTCGGCCGCGTCGTGCTCCTCCAGGTGGTGGAGCATCATCACGCCGGAGAGCATCTGGGCCATGGGATTGACCTTGTTCTGGCCGGCGTACTTGGGCGCCGAGCCGTGAGTGGGCTCGAAGATTGCCGTGGACTCGCCGAAGTTGCCCCCCGGCGCCATCCCCAGCCCTCCGATCATCCCGGCGCAAAGGTCGGAGACGATGTCGCCGTAGAGGTTCGGGCAGGCGAGGACGTCGTACTCCTCTGGGCGCTGGACGAGCTGCATCGACATGTTGTCGACGATCCGATCGTCGAACTCGATGTCGGAGTTCTCCTCTGCGACTTCGCGGGCGACGCGTAGATAGAGGCCGTCGGTGAACTTCATGATGTTCGCCTTGTGGACGGCCGTGACCTTGCGGCGGCCGTTTCGGCGCGCGTAGTCAAATGCGAATTGCACGATCCGGCGCGTCCCGGTGACGGAGAGGGGCTTGATCGAGATTCCCGCGTCCCGGTTGCGAAGCCTGCCGCCGTGTGCCTCGATCCACTCGATCAGCTCGCGTGCGGCGTCAGTGCCCTCCTCGTACTCGATCCCGGCGTACAGGTCTTCGGTGTTTTCGCGGATGACGACGAGATCGACGTCGTCGAACCGCGAGCGGACACCTTCGTAGCTCTTGCAGGGACGCACCTGGCCGTAGAGGTCGAGCGCCTTGCGGAGCGTGACGTTGACCGAGCGGAAGCCGCCGCCGACCGGCGTGGTGATCGGCCCTTTGAGCGCGACCCCGTTCTCCCGGATCGAGTCCAGAACGTGCTCGGGGAGCGGGTTTCCGCCGTGTTCCTCCATCACGTCCGCCCCCGCGTACTGAAGGTCCCAGTCGAACTCGGCTCCAGTTGCCTCGATCACGCGGCGGGTGGCCTCGGTGAGCTCCGGACCGATGCCGTCGCCGGGGATCAGGGTGACCCGATGTGTCATGCCGCGGCGACTCTAGCGGAGCGTTAGATCCCTCCGGTCCGGGTAGATTCCGCGCGATGAACGAGTTCAAGCCGGGTCTGGAAGGAATCGTCGCGGTCGAGACCGAGATCGCGGAGCCCGACCGGGAGGGAGGGTCGCTCCGCTACCGCGGCGTGGACATCGAGGAACTGGTCGGCAACGTCCCGTACGAAAACGTCTGGGGGCTGCTGGTCGACAACGACCTCGAGTCGAAGATGCCCGACCCGGAGCCGTACGAGCCGGCAGCGTTGACGGGCAACGCGCCCGCCGACCTTCAGGCCGAGACTGCCCGCCTCGCCGGCGAATGGAAGCTCGGCAAGCTGAACGAGATCTCGGACGAGCAAGCCCGCGAGGACCTCGGACGCCTTTCTGCGGAGATGATGGAGATCGTCGCCCGCTCCGCCGCAGTCGCCGACGGACGCGAGCCGGCGCCGGACGACGTCGTCGCTCAGGGGGAGACGGCCGCAGAGAAGTTCCTGCTTCGCTGGCGGGGTGAGGCGGACCCCGACCACGTGAAGGCGATCGACACGTACTGGATCTGTACGGCGGAGCACGGGTTGAACGCGTCGACCTTCACCGCGAGGGTCGTCGCCTCTACCGGCGCGGACTGCGGCGCGGCGTTGTCCGCCGCAGTGGGAGCTCTCTCGGGCCCGCTGCATGGGGGCGCACCGGCCTACGTGAAGCCCATGCTGGAAGATGTGGCTGCGATGGGCGACGCCGAGCGCTGGGTGCAGGAGCGGCTCGCTGCCGGGAAGCGGATCATGGGCTTCGGCCATCGCATCTACCGCGCGGAGGATCCTCGCTCGCGCATCCTCAAGCAGACCGCGAAGGAGCTCGGCGCGCCGCAGGTCGAGGTCGCGGAGCAACTGGAGCAGGTTGCGCTGAAGGCGCTCCAGGAGAAGTCGCCCGACCGTGTACTGGCAACGAACGTCGAGTACTACTCGGCGATCGTCCTCGACGTGGCCGAGATCCCGCCGCCCTTGGCTCCGGCGATGTTCGCCTGTTCGCGCGTTGCCGGCTGGTCGGCGCACATCCTCGAGCAGAAGCGAACCGGCCGTCTCTTCCGGCCGTCGGCTCGGTACGTCGGCCCGGCTCCCCGGTCGCTCTCCACTGTCTGAATCAGTGTCCCGACCACCAAGACATACCGGACTCTGGCCCGCGATCACGCGGCCCCAGAGCCCACATTCCTCGTCGCCAAGGCCATCCGGCCTTGGCTCCTCCGACTGCGCACTCTGGCTTGGTGCTCCCGACCCAGAGTCTCGGCGGCCTTGGCGGCCGGGACACTAGCCCAAGCCGCGGCCGAGGCCGAACAGCTGTCGGCGTCGGGCTCGGAGCGCGAGCTCGCGAGCCTTCGAGCCCAATGGGACGAGGAGCTCGAGGCAGCGGCCCGCAGCGCGGACTTCCGCGAGCGCGCGGTGGCGTATCGCGCGATCGGCCAGTTCCGGTACCGCCAGAAGCTGGAGTTGCTCCGGCGTGGGCTCGAGGACGAGAGCCCGGCCGCTCGCGGCTCTGCGCTCCTCTCCCTCGAGCTGCTCTCGAGGGATGGGCCGGCGCCGGTGAACGCCGACCGCTCGCTTCTCCACACCCTCGCAACGTCGGACCCAAACGCGGTTGTCCGTCGGCTCGCGATCCTGAATCTCAAGAACGGCTCGCCGCAGCGCGACACGATCGTGATTCTCGAGGGGATCGCCGAGGACGACGAGCAGCCCAGGGAGTTGCGCGACGCCGCGAAGCGAGTCGCGGGGCTGTTGACGAAGAAATCGCGGGCGCGCTAGTCGGTGCAGCCGCAGACCGCGCGGCCATGGATGGGCTTGCCGCAAACCGCGCAGATGCGCCGGCGGCGACGCCACTCGAGCGCCTTCTTCTGGATCCCCGCGGTCAGCATCAGGTACCCGGCCAAGCTGATCGAGACCAAGAGCATCGCGGTGTGTGGCGTCATTGGGTTCATCGCTCCCGTCGACGGGCGTGCGGGTGTGCCTGGAAGTACATTTCCCGCCGCCGCCGATTCGTAACGTGGGTGTAGAGCTCCGTAGTTGCTAGATCGGCATGGCCGAGCATTTCCTGAACGCTTCTGAGGTCGGCTCCTCCCTCGAGCAGGTGAGTGGCGAAGGAGTGGCGTAATAGGTGGGGGTGCACGCGTTCCGGCTCCAGACCGGCCTTCTCGGCCAGGCGCCGGAGGATCAGGAAGGCGCCGGCTCGGGTCAGCGCCCCGCCCTGAGCGTTCAGGAACAGCTCCGGTCGGTGCCGGCGGTCGAGGTGCGGCCGTCCGCGGGCCAGGTAACGGCGGAGTGCGTCCACCGCCTGGCGCCCGACCGGGACGACGCGCTCCTTGCCGCCCTTCCCGATCGTTCTGACCAGCCGTTGTTCCAGATCCACGCCTGCTCGATCGAGCCCGACCGCCTCACTGACCCGGAGGCCGGCTCCGTAGAGGAGCTCGACGAGCGCCCGGTCGCGTAGGGCGCGCGGAGTCGTTCCGGCGGCGGCGTCGATCAGGCGCTCTGCCTCTCCCGGCGAGAGTGTCCGCGGCAGGGTGCGGACGCGGCGGGGAAGTTCCAGGTCGGCGGCGGGGTTCTCCGTGACCGAGCCGATCAGCACCGCGTGGCGAAAGAACGATCGGACGGACGCGACGCGACGTGCGATCGTCGCCGGTGCGAGCCCCTGGGCGCGAAGCTCGGCGATCCATCGCTCGAGCTCCTCGGTCGTCGCCGAGGCCAGGGGGTGTCCGAGCCAGGCGGCGAGGGTCGTGAGGTCCCGGCGGTATGCCTCGACGGTCCGCGGCGCCAGCCGGGCTGTGGAGAGTGCCAGAAAGGCGTCGAGGTCAGGATCTGGGATGGGAGCGGTCATAGACGCGACGGAGACGCCGTCCGTCGACGTGGCTGTAGATCTGCGTGGTCGAGAGCGAGCTGTGGCCGAGGAGCTCCTGGATCGTGCGCAGGTCGGCCCCGCCCTCGAGCAGGTGCGTGGCGAAGGCGTGGCGGAGTCGGTGAGGGTGGGGGAGAAGGCGACGGAGCGTGCTCGTGTCCAGCCGGCGGCCGCGCGCGGAGAGAAACAGCGCGTCATTGGCACCGTTGGCCAACCGTGGGCGTACCTGCAGCCAGCGGCCCAGCCAGTACGACGCCTCCTCGCCGAGGGGGACGACGCGCTGCTTGCCTCCCTTGCCGGTCACGTGGACCGACTCGCCGTCGAAGTCGATGTCCGCGAGGTTCAGATCGACCGCTTCGCGGCTCCGGAGGCCGGCCGAGTAGACGAGCTCCGCGAGGGCGCGGTTCCTGATCTGAAGCGGGTCATCGGAGCCGAGTGCGGCGAGCTCGGCGTCGATCTCCTCGGCTTTCGGCGCACTTGGCAACCGCCGTGCGCGTCGCGGCGAGAGGCGGGCGTCCGGCACGCGGGCGGCGCCCAGAGTGAAGCGGAGGAATGCGCGAACGGCGGCGAGCTTGCGCGCGATCGTGGCCGGCGCAAGGCGGCGTGGGTTTCGTCCCGGGCGCGCGCTGCCGAGCTCGGCGGCGTAGGCCGCGAGGACGCGCGCGTCGACTGCGTCCACCGGCGTCGTGCGAGCTTCGAGCCACGAGGCGAACTGCTCGAGGTCGACCCGGTAGGCGCGGCGGGTTGCCTCGGAGAGCGCGGGGCTCGCGAGGTAGCGCTCGATCGCCGTCCGGGTGTCCATGTGGGCCACCATTCGCGGCCGTCGAGCCCGCGTCCTGCCTGCGGGGGCGAACCCGGCTAGAGCTCTCCCGGGAGCAGGGAGTACATGACGAAGTCGACGCGACGGCCGAGCCGGGGGTTGTAGCGGCTCGAGCGGAGCACGCCCTCCTCGGTGAACCCCGCGTTGAGAGCGACCTTCCTCGACGCCGCATTCAGCTCGTCCGCGCGCAGCTGGAGGCGCTTCGAACACTGGTCGACGATCACCCAGCGTGAGACCAGCCGGACCGCCCGGGTGCATACGCCCCGCCCCCGGGCATCCGGCGCGACCCAGTAGCCGACCTCCGCCACGCCCTGCTCGGGATCGACCCAGCGCACTCCGACCGAGCCGACAACGTCGCCCGTCTCGGTAACTGTGATCGCGAAGTTCGACAGCGTCCCGTCCGCCCAACCTTCGCGACACAGTCGGATGTAGGCGCGGGCGTCGGCCTCCGTGTAGGGCGACGGGATGAGGTCGAGGAATTCCGCGATCGCACGGTCGTTGCATGCGGCCGCGATCGCCTCCGCGTCGCCGGGCTCGCCCCAGAGCCGAAGCGTTACGACACCGTCCGAAAGCAGCGGTTCGGGCGGCGAAACGGCCATTCCCATACGATATGCAGCCGTTTCGGGCCGAGGCCCGAGCGGGAACTCTGCTGGAGAAGCCGAAGGAGAGCCGATGGCGATCGTCGAGGACGTACGCGAGAACGTCGATCTGAGTGAGCATGGCCTCACGCCGAGCGGCCGTGTCTTTGCGAACCCGACGACCGCCCTGCTCTACACGCAGACCATCCTGAGAGGCGACGGAACGCTCGCCGAAGGCGGGCCGCTGGTGGTCGACACCGGCCGCCACACCGGTCGCTCGCCCAACGACAAGTTCGTCGTCCGCGAGCCGGGCTCCGAGGACCGCATCTGGTGGAGCAAGGTCAACCAGGATCTCGAACCGGAGCAGTTCGACGGCCTCCGCGCGAAGGTGGTGTCACATCTCGAGAGCCAGGATCT
>DASSXA010000215.1:0-3808 GCA_035704315.1 Gaiellaceae bacterium | reverse complement strand
CACAAGCTCGTCCAGGACGGGCAGGAGAAGGGCTTCCTCACCTACGACGAGATCGTCGCGGGGATCGAGGACGTCGAGCTCACGAAGGAGCAGGTCGAGGACTTCTACACGTACATGATCGACCACGGGGTCGAGCTCCTGGAAGGCGAGATCCACAAGCGCCCGCCGCACGAGCCCCAGGAGCCCGAGGAGGAGAAGGTCTCCCCGAAGCTCGACCTGACCGTCGAGCCCTCGCTCGACTCGCTGCGGCTCTACCTCCGGGAGATCGGGAAGGTGCCGCTGCTCACCGCCGACCAGGAGGTCTACCTGGCGAAGCGGATCGAGCGCGGCGACATGTCGGCGAAGACGCAGATGATCGAGGCGAACCTCCGCCTCGTCGTCTCGATTGCCAAGGGCTACCTCGGCCGCGGGCTGTCCTTCCTGGACCTGATCCAGGAGGGGTCACTGGGCCTGATTCGCGCGGTCGAGAAGTTCGACTACCGCAAGGGGTACAAGTTCTCGACCTACGCCACCTGGTGGATCCGCCAGGCCGTGACGCGGGCGATCGCCGACAAGGCGCGGACGATTCGCATCCCCGTGCACATGGTCGAGAAGCTGAACAAGGTCGTGCACATCGAGCGCCAGCTCGTCCAGCGCCTCGGGCGCGAGCCGCTTCCGGAAGAGATCGCGTACGAGCTCGAGATGACGACGGATGAGGTGCGCGAGATCCTGCGAATGTCCCAGCTTCCGGTCTCGCTCGAGAAGCCGATCGGCGAAGAGGAGGAATCCGAGCTCGGGGACTTCGTCGAAGACGATACGGCCGAGTCCCCGTTCGACACAGCTTCTCTGACGTTGCGCCGTGAGGACGTTCAGCGCGCGCTCGACTCGCTACCCGAGCGCGAGCGGCGCGTGATCGAGCTCCGCTTCGGCCTCCTCGGCCAGCAGCCGTTCACGCTGGAGGAGGTCGGCCGCGCCTTCGGCGTCACGCGGGAGCGGATCCGTCAGATCGAGAACAACACGCTCAAGCGCCTCGAGACGCTTCCGGAGGCTCAGGGCCTCCGCGACGCCTCGGCGTAGGTCTCCGGCTCCAGGCGCTCCAGCGGCATGAAGAGCTTGCAGTGCGGGCACTTGAAGCCCGCCTGCGCGGTCTCCGGCGAGAGAACTTCCGCCCGGAACGACTTCCCGCAGTGGACGCAGACCACGTCCTTTTCAAACGAGACGGCCACGCACTGAAGCTAGCCGCGCCAGGGCGCCGACCCGGGCTTTATGAGCGAATCTGAACGCTATGCAGCGGCTGCGCACACGTGCAGCTCTTGAGCGCTGACGGCGACGACACGCCGGTGGAGCTGGATCAACAGCGCTCCCTCCGCCCCGAGAGCTGTTGCGGCTGCGGCGAGCAGCCTGCGGTAGTGCCCGAGCCCGTCGCCGGGCGCGAACACGGCGCCGAAAGGCTCACCGGCGAGCTCGGGACGTTCGGGCCGAAGGCGCTCGGGCAGATAGGGCAGGTTCGCGACGATCAGGTCGAGGTCTCCGGGGACGCCTTCGAGAAGGTCTCCGCGGCAGACGCTGATGCGGTCCGTCAACCCGTGGCGGGCGATGTTGGCGCGGGCCAGCTCGATCGCCGCCTGGCTGACGTCTGTCGCCCAGATCCGGGCTCGCGGCGCCCGAACGGCGAGCGCGACGGCGATTGCGCCCGAACCGGTACCAACGTCGGCGACCCGTGCCGGCCGGTCTCCGAGCAGCTTGACGGCCGCGTCGACGAGCGCCTCGGTGGCGGGCCGGGGGACCATCACCTCGCCGGGCGCGCTCAATAGGCGAATGCCGCTGAACGGCGTCTCGGTCACAGCGCCTGCTCGCCGCCGACGAACGACTTGAGGCTCTCGTAGTCCTCCCGGCAGGCCGGGCAGCCGGCGAGGTGCGACCTGAAGCCCGGCAGCTCGGCGTCCGCATCACGCGCGGCGAGCTCCAGCTCCACGTAGCGGTCCAGGTCGTCGAAGCACTCGTCGCACCCGATCTCCGGGCCGGCGGGACCGAGCAACCGGCCCAGGGCCTGCTTCAACTCGGGATGTTCCATCAGTCCATCACCTCCAGCCGAGGTCCCAGCTCGTCGCGGAGCTTTCGCCTGGCGTCATGCAGGGTCTTGTAGAGGGCGCCTCGGGTGGTTCCGAGGCGCTCGGCCAGCACATCGATCGGGACGCCGTTCACTGCCAGGGCGACGAGTACCTGACGCTGGTGCGGCGTCAACGCAGTCTCGATCCCGTCCTTGACCGCTTCGAGGAGCTCACTCTGCTCGAGCGTCTCGTGCGGGCCACGCGAAGCGGTCTCGAACATGCCCCAGCTCTCCGGCTCGAGCGGAATCTCTCGGCCCTGCCACGCGCGCCGGCGGAGCTTCGCGGCTGCCTCGTAGAGGCCGAACTTGTAGACCCACGTCGTGAAGCGGCTCAGACCGCGGAAGTCGTCGAGCCGGGCCAGGACCGACATGAGCGCATCGTCGGCCGCCTCGAGCGCGATGTCGTCGAGCTCGTTTCCCCGTAGATGGGGAAGCGTGGGGCGGCGGCGGGCGACCTCGAAGCGTGCGGCGCGAAGCAGAAGGTCGTGGAGACGCTCCACGGCGTCGTCGTGCGCCGTCCCGGTCGACCGGAGGTCGGCGAGCCAGGCGCGAGATTCGTCATCGAGAGCCGCGTGTGGTTCCACGGGGGCGGCGACGCTAGCAACGCTCATACCCCCGTTGGGTGTCGCGCAAGCGAATGTTCTTACGAGGTAAGACGCGTCCCGATTGGGGACACTTACCGCACGTGAAGGACTTCCAGGTTGTGATCGTCGGCGGAGGCCTCTCCTCCGCGCGTGCGATCAAGTCGTATCGCGAGGAAGGTGGAGAAGGCCGCATCGCGTTGATCTCCAAGGACGCGACGCTCCCGTACCACCGCCCGCCGCTCTCGAAGAAGTTTCTGCGGGGCCAGACCCACGAGGAGCCGCTCGTCGAGGACGAGAGGTTCTATGCCGACCACGGCGTCGAAGTCATGCTCGAGACGGCTGTCCGCAAACTCGACACCACCGAGCGGACGGTTGAGACGGAGGCCGACAACCTCCGCTACTCACAGCTCCTCCTCGCTTCGGGTGCCTGGCCGCGCAGCCTTCCGGTGCCGGGGGCTGAGCTCGAGAACGTCTACACGCTCCGGACGGTCGACAACTCGAAAACGATTCGCGCAGCGGCCGCCTCAGCGGAGAGGTGCGCAATCGTCGGCGCCGGCTTCATCGGGATGGAGGTCGCCTCCTCGCTGAACCAGATCGGAAAGGACGTCTCCCTCATCCATCTGGGCCGTTGGCTCTTCGACCAGCTCGGGGTCGAGCAGCTGAGCGACGAGCTCGCGGCGCTCTACGAGTCCAAGGGCGTTGAGCTGGTTCTCGGAAACGAGGTGAAAGCGTTTCATGGAAACGGCCAGGTCGAGCGCGTGACGACCAAGAACGGCCGGGAGGTGGAAGCCGACCTCGCGGTGATCGGAGTCGGCGTCGACCCGGTCACTGATTTCCTCGACGGCAGCGGTGTCGAGCTGGACAACGGGATCCTCGTCACCGAGCGCTTCGAGACGAACGTGCCGGACGTCTACGCGGTCGGCGACGTCGCGAACTTCTTGGATCCGCTGTTCCAGAGACGGCGAAGGATCGAGCACTGGTCGAACGCCAACTACCAGGGCACCGAGGTCGGCAAGGTCCTCGCCGGGGCCGGGGGCGGCTTCGACACCGTCTCGACGTTCTTCACCGAGATCTTCGGGATCACGATCAGGGTGTTCGGCGACGCGCGCCGGGACTCCGAGGTCGTCGTGCACGG
>DASSXA010000048.1:0-2125 GCA_035704315.1 Gaiellaceae bacterium | reverse complement strand
TCGGCTCTTGACGGCGGCGGAGGAGGTCGCGCTCGCCAAGCGGATCGAGCGCGGCGACTCCGCCGCGAAGCAGCGCATGATCGAGTCGAACCTGCGCCTCGTCGTCTCGATCGCCAAGGGTTACCGCGGGCTGGGTGTTCCGTTCCTCGACCTGATCCAGGAGGGCACCATCGGCCTCAACCGGGCGGTCGAGAAGTTCGAGTGGCGCCGCGGATTCAAGTTTTCGACATACGCGACCTGGTGGATCCGCCAGTCCGTGCAGCGCGCGGTCGCGAACAACGCTCAGGTCATCCGCGTCCCGGTCCACGTCGTCGAGCGGCGGCAGAAGCTGGCGCGCGTCGCCGGCCGGCTCGAAGCTCAGCTGGGGCGCGAACCTTCGCTCGAGGAGCTCGCCGAGGCAACCGGCATTCCGGTTCAGCACGTCTCTGAAGCGCTGGGCGCTGCCGAGGCATCCATCTCCCTCAACCAATCCGTCGGAGGGGACGAGGAAGGAGAGCTCGGCGACCTGTTCGCAGACCACGAAGCCGCCGATCCGCTCGACGAGGCGGACGAGCTGCTTCAGAAGGAAGGCATCCGCCGCGCGCTCGAGGCGCTGCCTGCCCGCGAGCGCCGCGTTATCGAGTTGCGGTTCGGCTTCGAGGGTGAACAGTGGACGCTCGAGGCCATCGGCGCGGAGCTCAGCGTCACCCGCGAGCGCGTGCGCCAACTCGAGGCTCAAGGGCTCGCCCGAATGCATCGAGCGTTCGCGGCTTGAGCTCTCAGGCCGCAGTTTCGGTTCGAGGGCTGCGCAAGACCTACGGCTCGAACGAGGCCGTGGCCGGCGTCGACCTGGAGATCATGGAAGGCGAGGTCTTCGGTCTGCTTGGGCCGAACGGGGCAGGAAAAACGACGATCGTCGAGATCCTGGAGGGGCACCGCGCTCGGACAGCGGGCGAGGTACGCGTGCTCGGCTTCGACCCCAGCCGCCGCGAGCGTGCGTTGCGTGAGCGGATCGGAATCGTCCCTCAGGAAGGCGGTGTCGAGCTCGTCCTGACCGTCCGCGAAGTGATCGACCTCTACAGCGCCGCGTACCCACGCCGGCGCCCCGTCGACGAGGTCGTCGAGCTCGTCGGGCTCGAAGAGAAACGCAACGAGCGCGTCGAGACCCTCTCCGGTGGTCAGCGGCGCAGGCTCGACCTCGCTCTGGGCATCGCGAGCGACCCCGAAGTGCTGTTTCTCGACGAGCCGACCACGGGGTTCGACCCCTCTGCGAGGCGGCGCTCCTGGGAGCTGATCGACCGACTCCGCTCGCTCCGGACGACGATCCTGCTCACCACCCACTACATGGACGAGGCGCAGCGCCTCGCCGATCGGGTGGCGGTGATCAGAGCAGGGCGCATCGTCGCCGAGGGAGACCCTTCGACCCTGGCCGGCCGCGAGTTCGCCACCGCGGTCGTCACGTTTCACCCGCCAAACGGCCTGGCCCTGGCCGAGCTTCCCCTTCCCCGCGAAGTTGACCTCCAGCACGTCAACGGCCGAGTCAGCTTCCGCACGGCCACACCCACCCATGACCTCGAGCCGCTCGTCCTCTGGGCCTCGAGACGCGGCCGCGAGCTCGACGGCCTGACGATCACCCGCCCATCGCTCGAAGACGTCTACCTCGAGCTGACCGACGAGAAGGCGGCCTAATGGAACACGTGCGACGATCCGATCTGCCGCTGCTGCTCCACTGGATCCGCGCGCGTGTGCTCGTGATCCTCCGGACCCCGCGAGCCACATTCTTCAGCCTCATCTTCCCGCTGATCCTGCTCGCGCTCCTGAACGGGACGAACAGCGGCAACAGCGTCACGGCGGCCGGGGGCAAGGTGGACTTCGCCCAGTACTTCACGCCGTCCATCGGCATCTACGCGCTCGCCGTCTCCTGCTACACGAGCCCGATCTTCGGGCTGGCTAACGCGCGTGACCAAGGGATCCTCAAGCGCATCCGCGGCACGCCGCTCAGCCCGTGGATCTACCTCACTTCGTGGCTCGCGGGTGGAATCGTGACCGGCCTCGCCGCCATGACGGTCATGGTCATCGTCTCCATCCCGGCGTTCCATCTCCACGTCTATCCGCAGCTCCTGCCCGCGGCACTGGTCACCGCCCT
>DASSXA010000044.1:0-5178 GCA_035704315.1 Gaiellaceae bacterium | reverse complement strand
TTCGAGCCGGTCTCGGTTGCCTGGGGCCGACCGCTGACCTTCGATGGGCTTCCGGCCAACGCCAAGGGTTACCGCGAGGCCTCCGCGGAGATCCAGCGCGAGATCCACAGCCTCTGGCGCTTCCTCGCTGACTTGCATACGCTCGGCCGGCCACGCCACGCCACGCCGCCGGCATGAGCGCGGGCGAGCTCGTCGGCACCGCGGCCATCGTGGGCTTTCCGAACGTCGGGAAGTCGACGCTCGTCAATCGGTTGACGGCCACGCGTTCCGCCGTCGTGCATGAGACACCGGGAGTTACGCGTGACCGCAAGGAACTCGTCTGCGAGTGGCGCGGAAAGCGCTTCCTCCTCGTCGACACCGGCGGCGTCGACCTCGCAGACCGCTCGCCGATCACTCGCCAGGTCGTCGAGCAGGCGCGCGCGGCGATCGAGGAGGCCGACCTCGTCCTCTTCGTCGTCGACGCCAAAGCCGGCGTCACGCCCGGCGACGAGGAGGTGGCCGATCTTCTGCGCCGGTCCGGCCGGCCGGTGATCGTCCTCGCCAACAAGGTCGACGACCCGGCGCGCACGGACCAGATCCACGAGTTCCACCGACTCGGGCTGGGCGAACCGGTTGCGATCTCGGCCCTACACGGTCACGGCACCGGCGACCTCCTGGACGCGATCCTGGAGCGGCTTCCCGGTCGGGCGGCACGGCCGGAGATCCCGGAGGACGCGATCCGCGTCGCCATCCTCGGGCGAACGAACGTGGGCAAGTCGAGCCTGGTCAACGCGCTGGTGGGCCAGGACCGGGTGATCGTCTCCGAGGTGCCGGGAACCACGCGCGACTCGATCGACACCGTCCTGCAGCGGGGGGACCGAACCTTCGTCTTCGTGGACACGGCCGGCCTCCGGCGTAAGCGGCGGCAGCGACAGGGAATCGACTACTACTCGGAGCTCCGCGCGCTGCAGGCGGCCGAGCGGGCGGACGTTGCCCTAGTCCTGGTCGATGCGAGCGAAGGACTGGTCGACCAAGACCTGGCCGTCGCCGATGTTGCCCGCAAGGCACAGGACTCGACGCTCGTCGTCGCCTCGAAGTGGGACATCACCACCGTCGGAATCGAAGATCTTCGGCCCAAACTGGCGGACAGGCTCAAGCAGCGGCCCCCGCTCGTCGCCGTGTCGGCGAAGACCGGCCGCGGAGTTGGACGCCTGCTCGACCGGATCGAGGAGTTGTACGACAAGCACACGTCCCGCATCACCACCGGTGCGCTCAACCGCTTCCTGCGCGAGCTCCGCGAGATCCGGCAGCCGCCGTCGAAGAACGGCCGGCGTCTCAATCTGCTCTACGGGACGCAGACCCAGGTCCGGCCGCCGCGGTTCCGCTTTTTCGTCAACGACCCCGGCCTGATCACGCGCGACTATGGGTACTGGGTCGAGAACCAATTGCGCGAGCGGTTCGAGCTCGAAGGCGTCCCCGTCTCGATCGACTTCGTCCGCCGCTCGTAACTCACAGGCCGCCGAGAGCCGCGCGTGCCCGTTCGATGAAGGCCGTCCTCGTCTCTCCTTCCTCGAGCCGCATCGACGGGCCGAACGTCAGGTCGCTGTCCTGTGGCCGCGGGATGAACCTGCCCTTCGGGAGAACCTTGTGGGCGCCGTGGATGCGAACGGGGACAAGGTCGACGTCGGGACGCTCGCGGGAGAGGTAGTAGAGGCCGGTCCGGAACTGCCCGATCGACTCGCCGGAGCCCCTGGTGCCCTCGGGGAACAGGATCAGCGAGTACTCGTCGCCGAGCCCCTCCAGCATCTCCTCGACGGCGTCGCGCCCCCGCCGGTCGAACCCGCTTCCGTTGCCGTCGAGGAGCGCCCGATCGATGAGGACGGCATTGAACACCTTGGTGACGTAGTAGCGGCGGAACCGGCTGCGCTCCCAGTAGTCGCGCCCGGCGACCGGTCGCGTCTGCTCCCGAACATGCCGCGGCAGCGAGGACCAGATCAGGATGAAATCCAGGTGGCTCGTGTGATTCGCGAAGAAGATGCGCTGTCGGGCGTCCTCGATCCGCTCGAGGAAGCGAACGGACTTCCTTGTGATCGTCCGAGCGACGAGCACCATCAACCAGGCGGCGGCCCTGCGGCGAAGCGTCCAAGCCGACCGAGCCCCCGAAGCGGCTCGACCGTCGGCACTGGACGCGAACGTCTTTGCCATCGGTCGCGAGGCTAACGCAGCAGCCGCCCGGCGGAAGTCCGAGAAAGCCCGGTGGGACCGCTAGTGATGGAAGCCGCTGGCTCCCGTGCCGTCGTACAGCGGGGCTGCTTGCTTCCGCAGCCGCAGCAGCTGGCGCTCGAGGTCGCCCACGAGCAGCTCGGCCATGTCGTGCCCGAAACCCCGCCTGACGACCACGCGAAGAGCGGCGAGGTCGGTGCGGTTCTCCGGGAAGGTGTAGGCCGGGACGAGCCATCCCCGCTCGCGAAGGGCGTTGGACACATCGAAGACGCTGAAGTTGTCAATCTCGTCTGAGAGGGTGAACGCGAAGACCGGCAGCTCGTCTCCGCGGGTGAGCAGTTGGAACGAGCCCAGTTCCGCGATCCGGTCGGCGAGCGTCGTTGCGACATCGCGCGCATAGCGCTGGACCTTGCGATACCCCTCGAACCCGAGCCGGAGGAAGTTGTAGTACTGCCCGACTACTTGGGCGCCCGGCCGTGAGAAGTTGAGCGCGAAGGTCGGCATGTTGTCTCCCAGGTAGTTGACCCAGAAGATCAGGTCTTCCGGCAGAGCGTTCGCATCGCGCCAGACGATCCAGCCGACCCCGGGGTAGACCAGCCCGTACTTGTGGCCGGAGGTGTTGATCGAGACCACACGCGGGAGTCGGAAATCCCACTCGAGCTCCTCGTCGAGGAAGGGGGCTACGAAAGCGCCTGAGGCTCCGTCGACGTGTACGGGGATGTCGATTCCGGTCCGCTCCTCGAAGTCGTCGAGCGCTTTGCAGATCTCCTGGACGGGCTCGTACGAACCGTCGAACGTCGAGCCGAGGATGGCGATGACGCCGATCGTGTTCTCGTCGCAGAGCGCGATAGCTTCCTCGGCCGAGAGGTGGTAACGCTCACCATCCATCGGCACGAGCCGCATCTCGACGTCCCAGTAGTTCGCGAACTTCTCCCAGCAGACCTGGACGTTGATCCCCATCACGAGATTCGGACGGTCAGCCGGCTTACCGGCCGCAGCGCGGCGCTTCTGCCAGAGGCGCTTGAGCGCCAGGCCGCCGAGCATCGCAGCCTCGCTCGATCCCGTCGTCGAACAGCCCGTCGCTTGCTCGGCATCGGGGGAGTGCCAGAGACGGCTGAGCGTGTTGACGCACCGCATCTCGAGCTCAGCGGTCTGCGGGTACTCGTCCTTGTCGATCATGTTCTTGTCGAGGCATTCGGCCATGAGCCGCTCGGCCTGCGGCTCCATCCAGGTGGTGACGAAGGTCGCGAGGTTCATGCGCGCATTGCCGTCGAGCATCAACTCGTCGTGGATGATCTGGTAGGCGAGGTCGGGCGACATCTCGGCGTCCGGAATGCGATGCCGGGGGATGCGCTCGCTCTCCAGCGTGAAGATCGGCGCTATCGCGAGATCGCTCGTGCGGATAGCCGGCCCCTTCGGATGCGCGAGGGTCATCAGACGCGGCCCGCCATATCCGTTGCCGGCGTGAAGTTACGGAGCTCGTCCTGGCCCGGCTGGATCACGCCGTACGTCGATTCGGGCACCTCGTTCCAGGCGCCAGGGAGCGCGTCGCCGAGAGGCTCGGAGACGATGAGCCGCGCCTCGTCGCTCAACTCTCGAAGGAGCTCGTTCTCCGGGTACATGGCGCGCAGCGTGCGAACGTCGGTGCTGTAGAAGAGCGATCGGGACTGCCGCTCGCTGGAGTAGCGGAACGCCCAGATGTCCTCGCCGTCGCTCGTCGCGATCGTCCCCTGGAACGGATGCTCGACACCGTGCTTCCGGCCCACCGATTCGACCATGCCGATCGCGCGCTCCACGGCGCTCGGCGGGTCCTCTTCGAGCCCGAAGGTCAGTGCGAGGTGAAACAGCACTTCGGAGTCGGTCGTACCTTCGATCTCCGGGTACAGCTCGGGGCTCACGGCCAATACGAGGTCACGCTTGACCGTGGTGAAATCGCGAATCAGGCCGTTGTGCATCCACAGCCACTGTCCGTGCCGGAAAGGGTGGCAGTTCGTCTGCTGGACCGGCGACCCCGTCGACGCGCGGATGTGTGCAAAGACCAGGCCCGACGTTATGTGCCCCGAGAGGTCACGCAGGTTCCGGTCGTTCCAGGCGGGCTCGATGCTGTGGAAGACGGCGGGAGTCTCTCGGTCTCCGTACCAGCCGACGCCGAATCCGTCGCCATTCGTCTCCTCCGCTCCCATCCGCGAGTGCAGGCTCTGGACGACCAGCGAGTTCTCGGGACCGTAGAGCAGCTCTTCGAGCAGGACCGGGGAGCCGGAGTATGCGAGCCAGCGGCACATCGACCGCCAAGGACTCTGACCACACCGGGTCGTAGGCGCATCGTCCCGTTCGGATGACATGGCTGTCGCGACGACCTCGCCGCCGCCCGTCGCGCGGCGCTTGTCCGGCCGACCCACTTTCTACCGTTTGTTCTGATGGAGATAGGCGTCCCCGAGACCGAGCGGGAGATCGAGATCGCGCCGCTGGAGGAGCCGGTGCCCGAGCCCGTCCCGGCCGAAGAGCCGGTCGAGGAGCCAGTGCCGGCATGAGACATCGCTTGCGATGTCTCTGTCAGGCCGTACGGGCTCTGCCCGTGCAGCCGTCTGCAATGACCGGTCGACACGTCGGTGCTCAGAAGGTTCGGCCATGACTGCGTTCTCGACAGAGCCCATCCTCGGGTGGCGGCTCTGGCACGTACGACTCCACGGTGACGAGTATCGGCTCGAGTCGTTTACCTGGCACCACGTGAGCTGGCCGCCACGGAGGCGATTCGAGGCGACTTGCACGCTTCACCAGAGCTCGGCTCCGGCCGTCGACCACGAATGCGGCATCTACGCGTTCAGGACGCGGGCGCTCGCGGAGGGTCTCCTGCGGCGCTACACGGGCATTCGGCGTTGCTACGGGCGTGACTATCGGGAGCTCCCGCCGGTCAGGCATGGACGCCCCATCGCTCTCGGCAGCGTCTCGCTCTGGGGCAGGATCCTCGTCCGCGAA
>DASSXA010000001.1:0-4631 GCA_035704315.1 Gaiellaceae bacterium | reverse complement strand
TACAGGAACATTGCGCTCGCCATCTCGCGGGGCAATGCGGCGCAGACGTTCGGAGTGCGGGCCGGGACGGAGGTGCGGCTACGGGTGGAATCCGAGTAGTGCTCGGGCAGCGGTTCGCCCGACTGGTGACGAACGCAGTCGTGCGCTGGCCGCGCCTGTGGCCGGTGTTTCGGCCCCTGATGCGGCGCCAGTTCGACCGGATCGCGCCGGTCTGGGACAGCATGCGGATGGAAGACACCCTCGCGCCCTACGAGGCGGCGCTCGACCGGATCCCCGGGCCGGTCCAGCACGCCCTCGACGTTGGCACGGGAACCGGCGCCGGCGCGAGGACGATCCGCGAACGGTTTCCGACGGCGGACGTCGTGGGGGTGGACGTCTCTTCCGGCATGCTCGCGGAGGCCCGCAGGCTCGTCCCGGACGTGACATTCGTTGAAGGAGACGCGGCGAAGCTGCCGTTCGACGACGCGTCGTTCGACCTCGCGGCACACTCGAACATGATCCCGTTTCTGGACGAGACCGCCCGCGTGCTGCGCCCCGGCGGCTGGACTCTCTTCGCCTTCTCGTCGGGTCCCGAGACTCCGATCTGGGTCGAGCCCGACCGCCTGCGGAGAGAGCTCGAGCGCAGGGGCTTCACGGACTTTGCGGAAATTGCGGCCGGTCGAGGCGTGGCAGTGGTTGCTCGCCGGCCCGGGCCCAACTAGTGTTTTGATCAATAGGGCGTTCGCGACGCGGTTGCACCGGTCCGGACGTCCTTTTTTTGCCCGCGCCTGGCTACACTGGCCGTCTCGGGCGAGGTAGCTCAGTTGGTAGAGCACACGGCTGAAAACCGTGGTGTCGCCGGTTCGATTCCGGCCCTCGCCATAGTCGGCCGAAGTCCGCTGCGGCTGACGCCGCAGCATGACGACTTCGGCCGAATCTTCTCCTAGCGGCGGGCGAGATCGAGCCGACGCCGGCAAAGCCGGCATTCGGCGGCGGTTCTCATGGCTAACCGGTAACCGGCGGGGGAATATCTCTCGGTGATGGCTCGACTGGACGAGCCCATCGAGTCGCGGCGATGATCGATCGAAGCCTGAGGTCGCCGGTCTGGCTCTTCTCTGCCGGGATTGCCCTGGCCTACCTCGCCAGCCTCAGTTTCATCTTCGTGCAGGAGACGGAACCGCCGGGCCCGCTGGTGCTCGCCGTCTTTGCTCTTTCGATGGTGGCCGGACTTGCGATTCGGCGCTTCGCTGCTCTCGCGCTACCCGTCGGCGCCGTCGCCTGTTCAGTCGTCTGGCTGGGCGTCGTGGACGAGGATGTTCCGCCCGTCGCGCTGATCGGCGGCCTGTTGCTGGGCGTTGCTGTAGCTCGAACCTACGAGGGCGTCGGCGGGACGGGGGACGCTCCGGCGCGGCGGTGGCCGCTGCTCAAGCGCATGCTGCGCCCGATCGTGACGAAGGAGACCTTCGAGGCGATCGACGATGTCCTCGATCGGCTGCGTTTTCGGATCGACACGTTGCCGAACGGCCTCTATCAACCGGTCCCGGGTGTCCCGGCACGCGCCGCGCGCGGGGCCGGCTCCGAGTCGCGTTGGGCCGCGATGCTTCCGGTCATCAAGGCGCACCGTGTCGAAAGCGCGGTCGACATCGGAGCTTGCGAGGGCTACTTCTCGCTGATGCTCGGCGCCGTCGGCATTCCGACGATTGCGGTGGAGAACATGCCGAGCAACTATCGGACCGCGCTGCTGGCGGTACGGAAGACCGAGAATCGCAATGTCGGAGTTCTGGCGCTGGAGGTGACGCCTGAAAACGTCTTCACTCTTCCTGACGCCGATTGCGTCCTGTGCCTCTCCGTCTGGCATCACTTCGTCCGAGCCCACGGCCTCGGCCGGGCGACAGAGATGCTCGAGACCGTCTGGCTGCACTCCGGGAAGGTCATGCTCTTCGACACCGGTGAGGACGAGATGACGCCGGACTTCCGGCTCCCCGAGATGACGCCGGACGCCCGCTCCTGGCTGACGACCTATCTCGCCGAGACGTGCACCGGCTCGCGAGTCGAGCACCTCGGCTTCCACCGGGCGTTCGATCCGGCGGGGGAGCCCTGCGAGCGCAACCTCTTCGTGGTGATCCGGACCGACTAGTCGGGCGCGCCGTGCTGGCGGTCCTCTACGACATCCACGGAAACATCACTGCCCTCGACGAAGTGCTCGCGGAGGCGGCCGATGCGGGCGCCGACCGCTACCTGCTCGGCGGCGACTACGGGACGCCGAGCCCCGCGCCGCAGGAGACGCTCGAGCGGCTGCGTGCGCTTCCGAACGCCACATGGATCCGCGGGAACGGCGAGCGCTGGCTCCGCGAGCCGCCGCTCGACCGGCCCGAGGTCATGGAGGTCTACGAGCTCTTCCGCGGGGGACTCCCCGACGACGAGGTCGAGTGGCTCTACGGACTGCCCGAGCGGGCGGAATTGGACCGCGTCCTCTACGTACACGGATCACCGCTTGCCGACGACGAAAGCTTCGCGCCGGAGCCGCAGGACGGAGAGGAGCGGCTCCTTGCCGGCGAACATGACCGGACGATCGTCTTCGGCCACAGCCACCAGCAGTTCCGGCGCCCGGGCCCGAACGGCACCGATCTGCTCAATCCCGGCAGCGTGGGGATGCCCCTGGACCGCGATATCCGAGCCGCCTGGGCGACGTGGGACGGCGACTTCGACTTCCGACGAACGGAGTACGACGTCGACCGGGCCGCGGCCGCCTATCGCTCCATGGGCGGCGACTTCGGCGAGTTCGCAGCCAACCGGATCCTGCGTGGCTCGGACTAATAGAGAGGCATCAAGCCTCTAGCCGAGCTGCACGTCGAGAGACACATCGACGTTCCCCGAGAGCGCCTGCGAGACCGGGCAGTTCTCCTTCGCAGCCTCTGCCGCTTCCTGGAAGACGACGCCGTCGATCCCGTCGACCTCGCCTCGGATCGACAGCTTTATCGCCGTCATTCGGAAGCCCTCGCCGACCTGCCCGAACGTCGCCGTGGCCTCGCTCTCGATCTTCGTCGCCGGGGTCCCTGCCTGGGCGAGCCCATGCGCCAGTGCCATCGAGACGCACGTGGCGTGCGCCGCCGCGATCAGTTCTTCGGGACTGGTGTTTTCGTCAGCCCGCTCGGCGCGGGAGCTCCACGTGACCGTCGCGTTGTCGAGTACGCCGCTCTGCGTCGAGACCGTGCCGGAGCCGTGCATCAGGTCACCCTCCCAGACCGCATTTGCGCTGCGCTCAACTGCCATCGTCCTCCCCCCTCTCCTCGCCTGAACCGGACGGCCGATAGTAGCGTCGGCCCTTCAGCTCGTCGGGCAGGTAGTCGACGTCGAAGCCGCGCGGGTCGGAGTGGGGATAGATGTAACCCTCGCCCCGGCCGAGCTTGCGCGCGCCGTAGTAGTGCGTGTCCCGCAGCGGCGTGGGTGGGCGGAGATGTCCGTGCTCGCGGACATCCCTCTGCGCCTCGTTCAGCGCCGAGATCACAGCGTTCGACTTGGGCGCGCGGGCGAGGTAGATCGCCGCCTGCGCGAGGTTGAGGCGCGCCTCAGGGAGACCGACGTGCTCCACGGCCTGAGCGGCGGCGACCGCGACCTGCAGGGCGCGCGGATCGGCGTTGCCGATGTCCTCGGAGGCGAGCACGATCATCCGCCGGGCGACGTACCGAGGATCTTCGCCGCCCTCGAGCATCGCCGCCAGGTAGTAGAGCGACGCGTCCGGATCGGACCCGCGCATCGACTTGATGAAGGCGGAGATGAAGTCGTAGTGGGCGTCGCCGCCCTTGTCGTAGACGAGCGGCCGCTTGCGAGCCGCGTCCTCGACGTGCTCCTCGCTGATCTCCTCGGCTTCGGCCCGTGCGGTGTGCGCGGCGAGCTCGAGGATGTTGAGCGCGTTTCGCGCATCGCCGCCCGCCCGCCGGGCGATCAGCTCGACGATGTCGTCGCCCATCTCGGTGCCGATCTCCGCAGAGCCGCGGACCACGATCTGCTCGAGTTGCGACTCACTCAACGGCTGCAGCTCGTAGAGCTGGAGGCGGCTCAGCAGCGCGGAGTTGACCTCGAAGTAGGGGTTCTCCGTCGTCGCCCCGATGAGCGTGACCACACCCTCCTCGACCGCGGGCAACAAGGCGTCCTGCTGGGCTTTGTTGAAGCGGTGGATCTCGTCCAGGAAGAGGATCGTCCGCTGACCGTTCGCTCCGAGACGTTCGCGTCCACGTGCGATCGTCGCTCGGACGTCCGAAACGGTTGCCGAGACGGCGGAGAGCTCCTCGAACTCGGCGCCGGTCCGGTTGGCGATGATGCGAGCCAAGGTGGTCTTGCCGCTCCCCGGCGGGCCGTAGAGGATCATCGAGCCGGCGCGGTCCTCCTCGATCGCCCGCCGCAAGGCCGATCCCTCGCCAAGGACGTGCTGCTGACCGACGAAGTCTTCGAGTCGCTGCGGGCGAAGCCGGAGGGCAAGCGGCGCGACCTCGGGCAGCCGCTCCCTGGCTGCGTCTGAGAAGAGGTCGCTCATTGCAGGGAAGTATGCTCCGCGCATGCCATTTGAAGAGCTCAAAGAACGTCATGCCGTGGTGTGGGGCTCGGGCCCGTACCAGGGCATCACCGAGACGATCGCCGATCTCCACCAGGCG
>DASSXA010000388.1:0-3480 GCA_035704315.1 Gaiellaceae bacterium | reverse complement strand
CGAGATCGGCCGGCCGACGATCGAAGCGCTGCCGGCAGACGGGACTGACAACGGGACGCTCGAGCAAGTCCTTCGCCGCTTCGGCGCGCTCCAGCCCTCGACGGCCGGCGTAGCCGTCCGGCTCGACGGCCACGGAGATCTCGCCGACGTGGTGCGCGCCCTCGACTCGGCCGATTTGCGTGTCGCCGACCTACATCTGCACGCCCCCACCCTCGATGATGTCTTCCTCGCCAAGACCGGCCGCTCGCTCGAGGGCGCGGAGGAAGCGGAGTCAGAGCCCGAATGACCCTGGCGCCGCAGGTCTTCTATCTCGGGCGCCGATCGCTGATCCGAATCCTGCGCCAGCCGGCGAACTGGATCTTTCCGCTGATCTTTCCGCTCGCCCTGATGGCCGTGAACACCGGCGGTCTTCACGCGGCCACGAATCTCCCGGGCTTTCCGAGCGATTCGTTCGTGGCGTTCTTCCTCGCCTTTCCGTTCATCCAGGGAGCGCTCTTCGCGACCGTCAACGCCGGAGTCGATCTGGCCCGCGACATCCAGACCGGTTTTCTCAACCGGCTGGCACTGACGCCGATGCAGAGCACCGCGCTGCTCGCCGGGCACCTCGGCGGCGTGATCGCAATCGGAGCGCTCCAGGCGCTCTGGTACCTCACCGTCGGGCTCGCCATCGGAGTCAGGTTCGAGTCCGGCGCTCTCGGCGCATTCGTGATCTTCCTGCTGGCCGTCCTGATCGTCTTCGCCTTCGGGACGTTCGGTGCGCTGGCCGCGCTCCGAACCGGGTCGACCGAGGCGGTGCACAGTCTCTTCCCGCTGTTCTTCGTCTTCCTGTTCATCTCGTCGATGAACCTGCCCCGGAACCTCATAGAGACGGAGTGGTTCCGAGTCGCAGCGTCGCTGAACCCGGTCTCCTACCTGATCGAGGCGATCAGGAGCCTCGTGATCGAGGGCTGGAACGCAGAAGCGCTGGCGCTCGGATTCGGGATCGCGATCGCGCTGTCGATCATCGGACTGACACTCTCGTCGCTTGCGTTGCGCGGAAGGATGGCGCGCACGTGAGGGCGATCGTGAACGTCGCGGGCGCCGTCGCGTGGCGGATGCTTCACAACAACTTCTCCACGCCCTCGCTGCTCATCCCCGGGCTCGTCTTTCCGCTGTTCTTCTTCACGGCGTTCGCCGGCGGACTGTCGCGGGTGAACGACGTGCCGGGCTTCCAGTTCTCGGTCGGCTACACGGCGTTCCAGTTCGTGTTCGTCCTGCTCCAGTCGGCCGCCTTCGCGGGAGTCTTCACCGGCTTCGGAATCGTCCGGGACTTCGAGAGCGGCTTCATCCGTCGGCTGATGCTGGCCGCGCCCGATCGCCGAGGCATCGTCCTCGGGTACCTGTTCGGCGCGCTCGGCCGCTGGATCGTCACGGCGACGGTGCTGACGATCGTCGCCGTCGCCGTGGGGATGAAGGTGGGAGGCAACGGCGTCGATCTCTTCGCGCTCTACGCGCTCGCCGTCCTCGTGAACTTCTGCGGTCTGTTGTGGGCGGCCGGCGTTGCGATGCGGCTGCGGTCGGTGCAGGCGGGCCCGCTGATGCAGATGCCGGTCTTCCTCTGCCTCTTCTTCGCGCCGGTCTTCGTTCCCGTCGCGCTCCTCGCTGACTGGTTGCGCGTGATCGCCCATCTGAACCCGGTGACGCTGCTGCTCGAAACCGGGCGGAGCATGATCGCCGGCGATGCGACCCACGTTGCGGCCGCGTTCGCAACCGCGCTCGCGCTCGTCGGGATCTTCTCCATCTGGGCGCTCAGAGGCCTGCGGAAGGCCGAAGCGGCTGGGGGCTAGGTCAGCGCTTCTCGGACGCGAGCCTGGAAACCGGCGACGAGACGCTCGCTCTGCGGTAGCAGCCGGCCCTCCGGGATCACGCCTGAGCCGGCGCCCCGCTGCACGAGCTCGACGAGCCGCGCGTCCTCTCGACCGACCTGGTTGTCGAACACGAGGAACTCGGCGATCCACTCCTCCGAAGCGTCGGGCGCGAAGAAGTAGTCGAGCACGCGGCGAGTCCGGTCCGGCGCGAGCGGCAGGATTGGGCCAATCGAAAGATTCGGGCGGCCGGGGAAGACGTTGATGCCCGTGTTCGGCCAGATGAAGTGAAACTGCCCGACGGGGAGCTCCGCTTCCTCGCGGCTTCGCAGCTGCCCGAACTGGCTCCAGTGGCGCTCGCCGACGACGAGCTCGTACTTGTCGGCCGAAACGTCGACCGCGCTCGAGAAGCCGGGATGGGCGACCGGGCAGTGGTAGCACTCGAGGAAGTTCTCGCAGGCGATCTTCCAGTTGGCGCCCACCTCCCACTCCGTGCGGTGGTGGAACGGGAGTGCTTCGACGTCCAGCCCGCCCTCGGCGAGACGGTCCGGAACGTCTCCGAGCAGATCCGAAAGCGGAGGCGCGTCATCGTCGAGATTGACGAAGCGGAACGGTCCCCAGCCCTCCATGCGCACGGGGACGAGCGGGAGGTCCTCCTTCACATCGAGCTCCTCGCCTCGCGGCACCGAACGGAGTGACCCGTCGAGGTCGTAGGTCCACGCGTGGTAGGAGCACTGCAGCGTCTTCCGCTCCCTGGCCTCCTCGACGAGGACCGATCCGCGGTGTCGGCAAACATTGACGAACGCGCGCTCTTCGCCGTCGGCGCCCTTCGCGAGGACCACCGGAACCTGTCCGGCCCAACCCGGCTCGACGTTGCCCTTTCCGAAGCAGCCAACGTAGTGCCACGCGCTCCGGAAGATCGCCTGCTCTTCGCGCGCGAGCACCGCCGGGTCGCGGTACCAGTCCCAAGGGATCGTGTGCGTTACGGCCATCTTGCTACCGCCCGACATGATGACCACGATTCTGGAGTGTCGACGGGGGGCGAGCCCGAGCAGCCGATCATCTATCGCGAGGAGGTGCTGAGTATCATCGGAGCACTCGCTGACATCGTCGTCGAGCCTAGGAAGATCCGCGGCTGGCTGGAGAATGATGGCGAAGAGGAAGAGGACCAAGGAGGAGCGTGAGCGGTGGGCTGAAGACCATCCGCGAGTCCGGCAGCTGCGCGAGCTCGAGGCACGCGGACGCGCCGAGCTCGAGGCGCGCCGCAAAGCGCAGCAAGCCTCCCGGCCGGCTAAGAATTAGACGCTGACGCTGCTCGTTCGCGTCGAACCTAGTTCCAGACCTTGACGTCTCGGTACAGCGTGTCGCGCTGAACCGGAGTCTTGCCGAGCGAGCGGATCGCTCGCACGAAGTCGTCCGTCGTCGCGCGGTGCGTCGTCCCGGCCGCAGAGACGACGTTCTCCTCGATCATCACCGAGCCCAGGTCGTCGGCGCCGAACTCGAGCGCCACCTGGCCGATCTTCATCCCCTGCGTCACCCACGACGACTGGATGTGGTCCACGTTGTCGAGGTAGATCCGGCTGACCGCCTGCGTCAGGAGGTAGTCGAACGAGGTCGGCATCGAGCCGGCGGACAC
>DASSXA010000385.1:0-5607 GCA_035704315.1 Gaiellaceae bacterium | reverse complement strand
CGCCGATGGGCCCGACGAGGCCGAGTCGCACGCGCGCGAGATCCTCGGGATGGACATCAACGGCCACGTCGTCCGCAAGCTCTGGATCGAGTCGGCGTCGGACATTGCCCGGGAGTACTACCTGTCTTTGACCTTCGACCGGGGCGAGAAGAAGGCCCTATTCATGTTCACGAAGGAGGGCGGCATCGACATCGAGGAGGTCGCCGCCGAGCGTCCGGAGGCGCTCGCCCGCCTGCACGTCGACCCGCTGGAGGGCTTCCAGCCCTACCAGGCGCGCCGCCTGATCTACGGCGCCGGCATCGAGGACGAGAACGAGCAGCGGCAGATCGCGAAGATCGCGCAGCAGCTCTATGACGCCTTCGTCGGCACTGACGCGACGCTCACGGAGATCAACCCGCTGATCGTCACGCCCGACGGCCAGGTGAAGGCGCTCGACTCGAAGTTCACGGTCGACGACAACGCGCTCTACAAGCATCCCGACATCGCCGAGATGCGCGACCTGGAGGCCTATCCGCCCGAGGAGCGCGCCGCGCGCGAGAAGAACGTCACCTACGTCAAGCTCGACGGCGACGTGGGCGTCCTCGGAAACGGCGCCGGGCTCGTCATGTCCACGCTGGACGTCGTCGCCCTGGCCGGCGGGCGGCCCGCGAACTTCTGCGACCTCGGCGGCGGCGGCGATGCCCAGGGAGTGGTCGACGCGCTCGAGGTCATCACCGCCGACCCCCAGGTGAAGTCGATCCTCTTCAACATCTTCGGAGGCATCACCCGCTGCGACGAGGTGGCGCGCGGGATCCTTGCGGCGCTCGATGAGATGACGATCGACGATCCGATCGTCGTCCGGCTCGACGGGACGAATGCCGCGGAAGGCCGCCGGCTGCTCCAGGAGGCGGCGCCGCCGAACCTGCACGTCGAGCCGACGATGCTCGACGCGGCGAAGCGCGCGGTGGAGCTCGCAGCGTGAATTGGAGCGAGAGAGCGCAGTTGTACCGCGAGAGCGAAGCGCATCGCGAGGGGGAGGACCTCGACCTCGTCGTCGAGTGGTCCAAGGGCGCCGAGACAGCGCTCGACGTGGCGACCGGCGGCGGCCATGTTGCACGGCGCCTGCGCGAGGCCGGAATCAACGTCGTCACCATCGATCCGGCGCCCGGCATGCGACCCGACGTCATCAGTCGCGGCGAGGATCTTCCCTTCGCCGACGAGACCTACGATCTCGTCGCCTGTCGCGTCGCGGCCCACCACTTCGATGACGTCGAGAAGGCTCTGGCCGAGATGGCACGGGTAAGCCGCGACCGGGTGATCGTCGTCGACAACCTCTTCCTCGACGAGCGCGCCGAGGAAGCCGATCGACTCCGCGACCCGACGCACGTCCGCAACTACACGGAGGCCGAGTGGCGGGAGCTGTTCGAGTTGGCCGGCCTGCGCATCAAAGACATTCGTCGCCTGCCGAAGGCGATCGAGGTGCGGCCGTGGCTCGAGCGAGCCGGCACGCCCGACGCGGATGCCGAGCGCGTTCGCGAGCTCCTCGTTGATCGGATCGACGACGGCTGGATCACCCTGAACCGGATAGCAATTTTGGGAGTCCGTCAGTAGGACGCGTACCGTGGCGATCATCGTCGACAACGACACGCGGCTCGTGGTCCAGGGTTTGACGGGACGGGAAGGCTCGTTCCACGGCGTCCGGAACCGGAACTACGGCACACAGGTCGTCGCCGGGGTCACGCCGGGCAAGGGCGGTCAGGACGTCGAAGAGATCCCCATCTTCGACACCGTCGCCGAGGCAGTCGAGGAGGCCGGCGCCAACACGACGATGGTCTTCGTGCCGGCACGGTTCGCGACCGACGCGATCTACGAGGCGGTCGACGCGGGCATCGACACCGTGATCTGCATCGCAGAAGGCCTGCCTGCGCACGAGATGCTGCGCGTCTACAACTACATCCGACCCAAAGGCGTCACGATGCTCGGCCCGAACTGTCCGGGTGCGCTCTCACCGGGGAAAGCGAACGTCGGAATCATCCCCGCGGAGATCTTTCGAGAGGGCGCGATCGGCCTCGTCAGCCGCTCCGGCACGCTCACCTACCAGATCGGCCACGAGCTGACGCAGCTCGGGCTCGGCAACTCGACCATCGTCGGCATCGGCGGCGATCCCGTGGTGGGATCCGGCTTCATCGACGTCCTCGAGCGCTTCGAGGCGGACGACGAGACCGAGATCGTCGTCATGGTCGGCGAGATCGGCGGCGCCGAGGAGGAGAAGGCCGCGGAGTTCATCCAGGCAAACATGACGAAGCCTGTCGTCGCCTACATTGCGGGCTTCACCGCGCCGCCCGGCAAGACGATGGGCCATGCCGGCGCGATCGTCTCCGGCACTTCCGGCACCGCGCAGGCGAAGAAGGAAGCGCTGGAAGCCTGCGGCGTCCGGGTCGGGACGACGCCGACGGAGGTCGCCCAGCTGGCCGCTGAGGTCGTGGCCGTGACCTGACGCTTCGAGCTTCCGCCGAACCTCGTCGAGACAATGACCGAGATCCCGGGCGGGCCGGAGTGGCTTGCCGCTCTGCCGGGCCTCGTGGCCGAGTGCGTGGAGCAGTGGTCGCTCGAGCTCGACGAACCGATCGACACCGGCCACTCGTTCGTCGCTCCCGCCGGCGATGTGTTCCTGAAGCTCAGCCTCCCCGATGAGGAGAGCGAGCACGAGGCCGAGGCACTCGCGCAGTGGAACGGCGTCGGCGCGGTGCAGCTCGTCGCTCGCGACGACGAACGGCGCGCCATGCTCGTGGAGCGGCTACGCCCGGCAACGCGGCTCTGGGCCTTGCCCGACGACGAGGCGACGGAGATCGCCGCGGGGGTGCTCGAGGCGCTGTGGGTCTCGGCCGCCGAACCGTTCCGGCGCCTCGAGGACGCGGCGGCGCGTTGGGCAGAGGAGCTGCCGAGGCGCGGTCTCGACCGTGAGCTCGTCGAGCCGGCCGTGGCCTTTCTGCGGGAAGCGGGCCCGACCCAGCGCGAATGCCTCCTCCTGCACCAGGACCTCCACGGAGGAAACGTGCTTCTTTCCGAGCGTGGATGGCTCGCGATCGACGCCAAGCCGCTCGTGGGCGAGCGCGAGTTCGACGTCGCTTCCCTGATTCGCGACCGGCGTCCGACGTCCAAGGGCCGGATGGAGCGCCGGCTGGCGTTCCTCGTCGACCGGCTGCAGCTCGATCCCGAGCGGACGCGCGGCTGGGCGATCGCGCACGCAATCGCCTGGAACGGAGACGCTGAGATGATCGAGTGCGCCCGCTACCTGAGCGCCGCGTAAAGGAGCAGCAAGAGCGGCGGGACAAGGAGCGGACCGATCGTCAGGCCGGTCAAGACGGCGACGACGAGGACGATCGCAAACGACGCACCGAGGAGCGCTGTGCGGCGGCGCACGAACGGCGCCGCGGCGGCGAGGACGGCGGCGACGCCAAGCGCCGTCGAGAGGACCGCGACGTCGGCCGTTTCGCCGTGATGCCTCGCAACGAGATAGACGACGTCGATCGCGGCGATCAGCACAGCGGCGGCCAGCGCGGCAGTCCGAGCAGCCATCCGGCGATGATCCTAGAGTCCGGTCTCATGGAGACGATCTCGCTCGCGCGCGGCGTGCCGGCCCCCGAGTGCATTCCCGTCGAGGAGCTGGCCGACTGCGCACGATCGGCGATCGAGGAAGACGGTGCGACGGTGCTCTCCTACGGTTCGTCCGGCGGCTATGGGCCGCTGCGGGCCTGGATCGCCGAGCGACACGGCGTCCCGCTCGGCCGGGTCGTCGTCACGAACGGCTCGCTCCAAGGCTTCGTTTTCCTGGCTCAGCTGCTGGCGACCGACGGCGCGCGTGTTCTGGTCGAAGCGCCGACCTACGACCGGCCGCTGCGGATCCTCGAGTCGCTTGGGGCCGAGGTCGTTACCGTCCCGTTGGGCCCGGACGGCATCGATCTCGACGCGCTGCAGGCTGAGCTGGAGGCAGGCCGGCCGCCGGCGTTCCTGTACACGATCCCGACTTTCCAGAACCCCACAGGGCAGACGCTGGGCGCCGACGGACGGCGACGGCTCGTCGAGTTGGCAGCCGAGCACGACCTGCTGGTCCTCGAGGACGATCCGTACGGGCTCGTGCGCTTCGAGGGTGAAATGCTGCCGACCCTGCATGAGCTCGAAGGGGGTGAGCGGGTGATCTACTCCTCGTCGTTCTCGAAGACCGTGGCGCCCGGAGTTCGCGTGGGCTACCTCGTGCTCCCGGAGAGCCTCGCCAAGGCGGTCGAGTCGCTTGCGACCTCGACCTACATCACACCATCGCTCCTCTCTCAGGCGACGGTCTTCGAATTCCTGCGTCGCGGAGCGCTGGAGCGCAATCTCGAGCTCGTGCGCTCGCTGCTCAAGGCGCGACGGGATGCATTGCTTGCCGCGCTCGAGGAGCGGCTACGTGGGACGGGAGCCCGGTGGAACCGGCCCGAGGGTGGCTACTTCCTCTGGCTCGAGCTTCCGGAGGGCCAAGATGCGGTGGGGCTTCTTCGGTCGGCAGAGAGTGTCGGCGTCACCTTCGTTCCCGGCCCCGACTTCTTCCCGGGCGCCGGAGGCGGCGGCTCGGCGGCTCGCCTCGCCTTCAGCTTTGCCTCGCCGGCCGACATCGGCGAGGCCGTCGGACGACTAGCGACTTTGCTGCCCGCGTCGTCGTCGGTACAGCTGGGAAAGCAAGACGCCGCCTAGGAATCCGAGCGCAAATACGAAGACCATCACCCAGATCAGGGACACGCTCGCCGAGAAAAGGACGAAGTCGATCTTGATCCGGTCGTCGTTCTTGACGACGAACGCGATCACATAGAGCGCGAGCAGAAGGAACCCGACGAGCACGGCCCACAGGCGGGGCTGCCACTCTTCGCTGTCGAGACGGCGCGCCACGCCGCCCGATTCTAGGGCTCAGGCGGCGCGGAACTGGGGAACGGGAACGAGCCGAGGCTGCTGCGGCGGCCGCAGGCTACGGGGCGATGCGGGCCTGAACGTTGGACAGGGGGAGTCCAGGGGGAGGGCGCAAAGTCCCGCCCTGCGGAAGTAGCAATCGCTGCAGCTCGCCTCGGCTCGTTTGCTCATTACCGAACGTGACCTTCCTCAACGCTGCGGCTTCTAAGGCGGGGATACTGAGACGTTCGCCATGCGCATGCAAGGGGTTCGCGCACGAAAACGACGGAATTTCCGGCAAAAAAATTTACCGGAAATTCACGCTTTCTAAGCGTTAGGCGTCAGTGTTGCCAGGCGCCGCAACGCCTGTTGAAAGCTGTCCACAGGCACGATCCGCAAGCCATCGGCATATCGCCGGGCCTCGGCCGCGTTATCCCCAGGCACGAGGAAGAAGTCCATTCCCGCGCGTCGTGCGCCGATCGTTTTCTGCTTGATCCCGCCGACCGGCCTGACCGACCCGTCGAGCAGGATCTCTCCGGTAGCGGCCACCTTCCGGCCGTGGTCCACGTCGCGACCCAGCTCTTCCGTGAGGTCGAGGGCGAAGGCGAGGCCGGCCGAGGGCCCGCCGACGTCGCCGATGTCGAACGCCACCTTGACCGGCAGCTTCACGTTTGCATCGTCGGAGATGACGACGCCCAGGAACGGGCG
>DASSXA010000234.1:0-7445 GCA_035704315.1 Gaiellaceae bacterium | reverse complement strand
CGGCACCAGAAGGTGCTGGAGGAGTCGCCGTCCCCAGCGCTCGATCCCGCCCTTCGGGCGGCGATGAGCGATGCCGCGGTGCGCTTCGCGAAGGCGATCGGCTATCGAAGCGCCGGCACCGCTGAGTTCCTGCTCGTCGGCCGAGACTTCTACTTCCTGGAGCTCAACGGACGCATCCAGGTCGAGCACCCGGTCACGGAGCTCGTCACCGGCGTCGATCTCGTGGCCGAGCAGCTTCGGATCGCAGGCGGCGGGCCGCTCGAGACAAGTAACAAGTTGTTACTAAGTGGGAACGCGGTGGAGGTGCGGCTCTACGCGGAGGATCCCCGGTCGTTCCTGCCCCAGACCGGCCGGCTCGAGCGCTTGCGCCTGCCGCGACGGATCCGCGTCGACGCCGGCGTCGCGGAGGGTGACGAGATCGGCGTCGGCTACGACCCGATGATCGCGAAGCTGATCGCCCACGGGCCGACGCGCGACGAGGCGCTGGCGCGCCTGCGGGATGCGCTGGCAGAAACCGAAGTCGCGGGCCTTACGACGAACCTGCCGTTCCTTCGCTGGCTCGTCTCGCATCCCGCGGTGCTGGAGGGACGAACGACGACCGCCTTCCTGACCGACTACCCGCCGCTCTCGGAGCCGCCGCTCCGCCTGCCGAGCGGCCCATGGGACGGCGCATGGCGGCTGAACCTCCCCTCACCTCTCCCCCAACCCCCGCCGGACGTGGACGAAGCCGCCCACGCTGAGCAAGCGGTTGACGGCTCGGAGCGGAGCGCTCTTACCGCGCCCATGCCCGGGACGGTCATCCGCGTGCTCGTGAGGGAAGGCGACCGAGTGCAGCACCGGCAGCCGCTGCTCGTGCTCGAAGCGATGAAGATGGAGACCCCGGTGGTCTCGCCCTACGATGCCGTCGTCAAGACCGTCCACGTCGCGGAGGGCGACCAGGTCGGAGGGGGCGCACCGCTCGTCGACCTGGAAGCGGCGCAGCCCTAGCCGCGCCGTTTTCGTAGCGCCAGGCCGGTCAGGATCTCGCGCACGATCCGGTCGGCGACCAGCGCGGTGATGTCCGCCGAGCCCGGAGCCGTCGGGATCACCTCGACGACGTCGGCTCCGACGAGCTCCAGCCCCTCGGCGATCCTGCGGAGCGACGGAAGGAGCTCGAGCGGAGTCATCCCACCGGGCTCGGGCGTGCCCGTCCCAGGCGCGAACGCTGGGTCGAGCACGTCCACGTCGACTGTCAAAAAGGCTGGGCCCGCTCCCACGATCTCGAGCGTCCGTTCGACGAGCGGCTCGATGCCCTCGCGCCGGACGTCGTGCATGAAGAAGCTCGTGATCCCGCGCTCGCGCTGCCAAGCGAACTCCGACTCGCCAGGCCAGTAGCCGCGCAAGCCGAGCTGGACGTAGCGCTTCGGATCGATCCAGCCGGCTTCGACCAGGCGGTACATCGGCGTGCCGTGCGACCGCTCGACACCGAAGACGTGCGTGCCGGTGTCTGTATGTGTGTCGAAATGGACGAGGCCAATCGGCCCGTGGACTGCCGCGATCGCATTGACTTCCGGCTCGGTGATCGAGTGGTCTCCGCCAAGAACGAGTGGGATGGCATCGGCGGCCAGCACCGCGCGAATCGTCTCTTCGATCGCCGCATGGGAGCGCTCGGCGTCCGCCGGCACGACCGGTGCGTCGCCGAAGTCGACGATCCGCAGCGCCTCGAAGGCATCGATGCCGGCCTCCAGGTGCCGTCCCGGGGCGCCGCTTGCGGCCCGGATCGCCCGTGGCCCGAGGCGCGTCCCGGGCCGGTCGGAGACGAGGTCGTCCGTCGGCGCTCCGACGATGGCAACGTCAGCATCTTCGAGCTGCGCGGAGTCCTGCGTGTACGGGGTGCCGCCGAAGCTGAGCGGCCCGGCGTAGTCCGGCTTCTCGCCGTAGTCGCGCCAGCGCTCGAGCGGATCGAGGGTCACACGCCGGGTTTCGCGACTCAGAAGAGCTTCTGGAGCTTCATCGCCGCGCCCATGTCGCCCTTGATCTTGAGCTTTCCGGTCATGTATGCGGTCGTGGCGTTCATGTCGCCTGAGGCGATCTGCTCGAAGGTCTCCTCGGAGGCCGAGATAGTGGCGTCGGCATCGCCACCGCCCTCGGTGACAGCGACGCTCCCGTCCTGAACGTCGACCTTCCACGTTCCTGCACCGTCGATCTCGAACACGTACGAATTCGTCATACCGGCCGTCTTGGACGGGTCGATCCTGCCCTCCAGGCTCTCGAAGAACTCACGCGCGGTCATGCTCTCCTCTCGTCGTCGCCAAAGCGCGGCGAGCCTACACCACAGGCTCCGGAGCCAAGCGGCGCGAGCCGCGCGAGGACGGTAGGAGCACGGCGGGCACGATCGCGAGCGCGGGCACAACGGCGCACGCGTACATCGCCGTCTCCAGGTCGACTGCGTCCGCGACGGCTCCGAGCAGCAGCGCCGCGATGCCCCCAAGCCCGATCGAGAAGCCGATCGAGATTCCCGAGGCGAGACCGATGTGGCTGGGGAGGTACTCCTGGCTCATCACGCCGGTCAGCCCGAACGTGCTGACGACACAGACGCCGACCAGCGCAAGCGCCACCGCTCCGAGGGCTCCGCCCACGGCGACGAAGGTGACGACCAGCGGAGGGGTGGCCACGACGGTGGCGAGCAGCACGGGCCGGCGCCCGATCCGGTCGGCGAGCGGGCCCGCGGCCAGCGTCCCGATGCCGCCGGCGAAGAGCATCAGCGACAGCAAGCCGTTGCCGTACTTCTCGGAGTGTCCGAGCGAGACGGCCCAGAGCGGGACGAACGTCAGAAGGCCGAACCAGCCGGCGCTACGTAGCGCGATGACTGCGAGCAGAAGCGCGAGCGCGCCCGGACGGTCCTCTCCCGAAGCTGCCCAGGTCCGCGTCTCTTCGGGCGCGAAGCCACGCAGATACCCCAAGGCGGGAACCAGCATCCCCGCCACGACGATCCCGGGAAGCGCGAGCAAGAGGCCGCCCTCGCGCCCGAACGCGAGGAGCACCGGTGCGGCCGTGAGCGCACCGAGCGCCACCCCGAGGTTCCCGCCGATCGAGAAGAGCGACATCCCGCTCGCCCGTCGGGTCCCGCTCACGAACGCCGCGAACTTGGAGCCCTCGGGGTGGTAGGCGGCCGTGCCGAGCCCCGAAACGGTTACGAACACGAGACAGAGCGCGTACGTCGGCGCTGCGGCTGCAAGGCCCATGCCCGTGCCGGCCAGGAAGACGCCGACCGGAAGGAGCCAGACCGCGCCGCGGCGATCGGACCAGAGGCCGAAGAGCGGCTGGATGATCGACGAAGCGAGCGCCGAGACGAGCATCAGCGCGCCGACCTGCGTGTAGCTGAGGCCGAAGCGGGTGACGAGGAACGGGAGGAGCGCAGGCAGCATCCCGTTCGAGAAATCCGTCGCGAAGTGACCGGCCGAGAGCGCCGTGATCGCCCGGCTGTCGATCTGCCGCCCCACGGGCTCACCCTATCCGCGCCCTAGCGGCCGGCTTTGAATCGTTCGGGGAGTGAGAGCTAGGCCGCGGCTTCGGCCCTGGGCCGGTGGTGGCGATCGATCAGCGCGTAGGAGAGATCCTGATGCGCGCGGACGAGCGCCAGGCGGTTGTTCTCGAGCAACGCGGAGTCGGCGCCGCCGGCGCGCAGGGACTGGCGCTGGAGCACGAGCTCGGCGATGTGGCTCACGAGCTCTTCCACGCTCGTGACGGCATCGCGGTGCAGGGGGACAGTCGTCATGTCGTCAGTGTGTATCGGCTGCATCAGCAATTCGTTAAGCAACGGAAAAAGGTTTTCTAAGCCGACACACAATCTCCTCGGATAGCATCGCGCGGCCCATGCAGGTCTCAGCCGCGTCGGATCTGAACACGGCCGGCGCGGCTGTCGTCGGCGTCGCCACGGCGAAAGACGCGCCGACGGTCCTGGGGGGCCTGCAAGGGCCCGTGTCGGAGCTTCTGCGCGCCGACGCCTTCCGCGCCGATGCCGGAACGGCGAGCCTGCTCCATGTCGAGGGCAGGCGAATCGCGGTCGCGGGGCTCGGCGACGAGATCGACGCCGATGCATTCCGCAGCGCTGCTGCGGCGGTCGCTCGCCTCCTCCACTTGATCGGCGGCTCGCTGGCCTGGCTGGTGGACGACTCGCAGCCGCTGTCCGCGGAGGTTCAGGCGCGGGCGGTCGTCGACGGCGTCGTGCTCGGCGGCTACGACCCCGGGCGCTGGAAGTCGAGCGGTGAGCGCTGGGCCGCCGTCGAGCGGCTCGTCCTGGTGGCCCCCGGGGCGGTTGTCGAGACGGCCCGCGAGCAGGCGACGGTCGCCGCGTGGGTCAACCGGGCGCGCGATCTCGCCAACGAACCGCCGAACGAGCTCACGCCGGCTCGCATGGCCGAGCACGCCGAGGAGATCGCGTCCGGCCTGGAGCACCTCAGCGTTGAGTCCTGGGGGCCCGAGCGCTTGGCGGAGCTCGGCATGGGCGCCTTCAGCGCCGTCGGCCAAGGCAGCCACAACCCACCGCGGCTGATCGTCCTTCGGTACGAGCCGCCGGATGCGCGCGACGATGTGGTGCTCGGCCTCGTCGGGAAGACGGTCACGTTCGACACCGGCGGGATCTCGATCAAGCCGGCGCTCTACATGGAGGACATGAAGGGCGACATGGCGGGAGGCGGAGCCGTCCTCGCGGGAATCGCCGCGATCGCAGAGCTCGGTCTTCCCGTCCGCGTGCTCGCCGTCCTGGGGGCGGCAGAGAACATGCCCGGAGGGGGCTCGTACCGGCCCGGAGACATCCTTCGGGCGATGAACGGCAAGACGATCGAGGTCGTGAACACGGACGCAGAGGGCCGCCTCGTGCTCGCCGATGTTCTCTGGTACGCGCGAACGCAGGGCGCAACGCACATCGTCGACTTCGCGACGCTCACGGGTGTCATGAACAAGGCGCTCGGTGACCTCTACACCGGCGTCTTCGGAAACGACGACGTCTGGCGCGACCAGGTCGTGGCGGCGGGGAACCGGGCCGGCGACCACGCGTGGGCCTGGCCGATGCACCGGCGCTACCGGCGTCTCATCGATTCCACCTTCGCCGACATGAAGAACCAGTCGATCCGCGGCCAAGCGTCGCCGGTCTACGCCGCAGAGTTCCTGAAGGAGTTCGCGGGGGACGGGTCCTGGGCTCACATCGACATGGCCGGCCCGGGTTTCCTGAGGTGGGCGCGGCCGGACTACTTCCCGCATGCGGGCGGGACCGGCTACGGCGTGAGGCTGATCGCGGAGCTCGCGCGGTCGCTGGCGTGACGCCGAACTACGACCTCTCGGAAGAGCACGAGCTCATCCGCCGGACGGTGCGCGATTTCGGCGTCGAGCGGATCACGCCTGTGGCGGAGGAGCTCGACCGTGAGCATCGGTTCCCCTACGAGCTCGTTCGCGAGCTCGCCGAGCTGGGGCTCATGGGGATGACGATCCCCGAGGAGTACGGCGGGGCCGGCGCCGACACGCTCTCGTATGCGATCGCCATCGAGGAGCTGACCCGGGTGGACTCGTCGGTCGCGATCACCGTCGCCGCCCACCACTCGCTCGGGACCCTGCCGATCTTCCTGTTCGGAAACGAGGAGCAGAAGCGCGATTGGCTGCCGCCGCTCGCGTCGGGCGAGAAGCTGGCTGCCTTCGGCCTGACGGAGCCCGACGCGGGATCGGATGCCGGAGCGACGCGCACGCGCGCCGAGCTTCAGGACGGCGAATGGGTGATCAACGGCTCGAAGATGTTCATCACCAACGCCGGGACCGACATCACGGCCTGCGTGACGATCACGGCCGTCACCGGGGACGGCGAGATCTCCAACATCATCGTCCCGAACGGCACGCCCGGCTACGAGGTCGCGCCGCCGATGCACAAGCTCGGGTGGCGCGCCTCCGACACGCGCGAACTGTCCTTTCGGGACGTGCGGGTGCCGGAGGAGAACCTGCTCGGCCCGCGCGGGAAGGGCTTCCAGCAGTTCCTAGAGATTCTCGACGGCGGGCGGATCTCGGTCGCCGCCATGGGCGTCGGGCTCGCGCAGGGCGCCTATGACCTGGCGTTTCAGTACGCGAAGGACCGGCGGCAGTTCGATAGGCCGATCGCCGAGTTCCAGGCCGTGCAGTTCGCGCTCGCGGACATGGCGACGGAGATCGAGGCCGGCCGGTCGATGGTCTACAAGGCAGCGTGGCTCAAGGATCAGGGCCGGCCGTTCGGCAAGGAGGCCGCGATGGCGAAGCTCTACACGGGCGAGCTCTCGAACCGCGCCGCGAACGCCGCGCTCCAGATCCACGGCGGCTACGGCTTCATGGACGAGTTTCCGATCTCGAGGCTCTATCGCGACCAGAAGATCCTGGAGATCGGCGAGGGCACGAACGAAGTTCAACGCATGGTGATCGCGAAGCACCTCGGCCTCTAAGGGCACGGCCAGGGACAGTCCCTGGACGTGCCCTGCAGGGCCACTGGAGAGCACGCCGAAGCCAGACTGAAGTCTGGCACCGGATTTCGCGAACTTCGAGAACTCAGTGTTAGGGTGATCGGGACATGCTCTTCCGCCAGTTCGTCGACGACGACCTGGGCTGTGCGTCCTATCTGATCGGCAACGAGGACTCGGGAGAAGCGGTCGCCGTCGACCCGGCCTACGCCGTCGAGCAGTACCTCGAGCAGGCGGAACGGGACGGCGTCCGGATCCTCCGCGTGCTCGAGACGCACACCCACGCCGACCACGTATCCGGCCACGGCCGGCTGGCGCTCGAGCACGGCGTCCCGGTCTCGGTCCACCCAGCCGCCGAGCCGGAGTTTCCCTTCGATCCCCTGGACGACGGCGCAACGATCGAGCTCGGCCCTGTCTGTCTGCGCGTTCTGCACACGCCTGGCCACAGGCCCGAGCACTGTTGCTTCGAGGTGATCGACCGGGAACGCGGCGACCAGCCCTGGCTGACGCTGACCGGAGACTCCTTGTTCGTCGGCGACGCCGCGCGACCGGATCTCGCGTCCGAGGCTGCGGAGGGCGCCCGCGGCCTCTACCACAGCCTCCAGCGCCTCATGCAGCTCGAGGACGGCGTCGAGATCTATCCCGGGCACGTCTCCGGCTCGCTCTGCGGGACCGGAATGAGCTCGAAGGCGTCGTCGACGATCGGCTTCGAGCGCCGCTTCAACCAGAAGCTGCGAGTGGCGGACGAGGACGTGTTCGTCGCGGAGGCGATCAAGACAGGCGTCCGGCCTCCGAACATGGACCGGATCGTCGAGCTCAACCGAGGGCCGTTCCTCGGTGCGCCAGACCCGCTCCAGCAGCTGAACGGCGGCGGCTCAGGGGCGGTTCTCGACGTGCGTTCCGCAGAAGAGTTCGCCGCCGGACACGCACGTGGCGCGCTCAACGTGCCCGTCGACGGCGGGAACTTCCCGACGAAGGCGGCGTTCGTGCTCC
>DASSXA010000199.1:0-2443 GCA_035704315.1 Gaiellaceae bacterium | reverse complement strand
CTCCATGGTTCGTCAGCCTCTGACGGTGAAGTCCGCGGTCATATTGCCGACCTGGACCTGGTAGAGCCCTGACTCCACACGGGGCCGCCCGGCGCCGTCGATGTCACCCGGCGTCACCGCAAGCTCGGAGACCGGGAACGTGACGTGGACGACCCGTGACTCGCCCGCGGCAAGGTTCACTCGTGCGAACCCGACGAGCCGCCTGGGCGGCGCGATCACGTCACTGACCGGCTGGTGGACGTACACCGGCACGACCGTCGCTCCGGCCCTGCTGCCTGTGTTCGCGACGGTGAAGCTGGCGGTAACGCTGCCTCTGCGCGAAACGTTGGACGTGGCGGAGAGGCCGCTCGTCTGGAACGTCGTGTACGAGAGGCCGAAGCCGAACGGGAAGCGGGCGTTGTAGCCCGAGCCCTGGCCGAAGTTGGTCCCCGGCAGCTGGTCGAAGAACTTCGGCTCGTCTCCTGCCGTCGACGGCCCGCCGCCGTCGAAGTCACCCGCGTTGTGATCGGACGCAGACGGCCAGGTCACCGGCAGATGGCCGCTCGGGTTCACGACGCCGAAGATCACGTCGGCCACGGCCGCCCCGCCCTCGGTGCCGGGCAGGTAGGCCATCAGGATCGCGCGTGCCCCGGTGACGTTCGAGTCCGGGCCGAAGCCGAGCGGCCGGCCGGCGATGACCACGATGATCACCGGCTTGCCCGTCGCCTCCAGCGCGGCGATCAGCGACTGCTGGTCGGGAGGTAGCACCGGCGTCGGGTTGTCGCCGAGCCCCTCCGCGTAGGCCCGCTCGCCGACGACAACGATCGCCGCATCGGCGGACTGGGTGGCAGTGACCGCCGCCTGCTGCTGGGCGGGCGTAACCACCTGGTCGGTATGCACGGGGACCGCGTTGGCAGCTCTCGCCTGGACGCCCTCGAGTACGGTCGTCGCGGGCGGGATCTGGTCCGGCGGGCCCATGCAGCAGACGTGGTTGCCCGCGTCGAAAACGCCCTGCCAGCTCACGCTCCAGCCGCCGAGCTGGTTCGCGACCCGGTCCGAGCTCGGGCCTGTGACGACGACCTTGGCGCTCGTTGCCAGCGGCAGGGTCGGCGGGGTGCCCTGGTTGCGTAGCAGGGTGATGGACTCCTCTGCTGCCTTGCGGGCGAGATCACGATTGGCCTTCACCGCCGCGTCGGCCGCTGCCGGGTCGACGAACGGATGGTCGAAGAGCCCGAGCTGGAACTTGAGGGTCAGGATCCGGCGCACCGATTGGTCGATCCGTTTGTTCGAGACACGTCCGGAGCGCACGTTCTGGATCAGGCCGTTGTTCCAGCCGACGTAGTCGAACGGGGTCATGCTCATGTCGACTCCGGCATTGACCGCCTTGGCGATCGCCTCCGGGAAGTCGGCTGCGACGTGGTACGCGTTCTGCAGCGCCGGAACGTCGCCGAAGTCGCTGATCACGACGCCCTTGAAGCCGAGCCGCTCCCGCAGCTGCTCGGTCAGCAGATAGTGCGACCCAGTCGCCGGGATGCTGTTGACCGACCCGGAGTTGACCATGACCGTCGCGGCGCCGGCGTCGATCCCAGCGGCATACGGCGGAAGCAGGACGTCTTGCAGATACCGGATAGGCAGCTGGGCCTCGACCCGGTCGTGCCCGTTGATCGATTGCGAGTAGCCGGCGAAGTGCTTGACGGTCGCTGCGACCTGCGGCGAGTTGAAGCCGCCGCCTTGCATCCCGCGGATGTTGGCGGCGCCCAGCGCCGAAGCGAGCATCGGCGCCTCGGCCCAGGTCTCGTAGTAGCGGCCCCACCGGTTGTCGCGGGCGAGGTCCTGCACCGGCGCGAAGTTCCAGTTTCCGCCGGTCGCGAGCAGCTGCTGGCGGGTGGCCGCGCCGGCCGCCTGTGCCAGCTCCGTATCCCACGTCGCCCCCATCCCGATCGACTGCGGGAACAGCGTGGCTTCGAACGGGTGGCCGAACCCGTGAACGGCGTCGACGCCGTAGATGACCGGGATGTGCAGCCGTGAATGCTCGATCGCGTAGTGCTGGATCGTGTTGTACTGCTCGGCCCAGCCCCGTCCGGTGTTGTCAACCGGGTTATCGGTGCCGCCCGAGAGGATCGAGCCTGTGTGGAAGTCGATCAGCACCCGCTGGAGACAGACCGTCTGCAGTGGGTCGTTGTTCCCGCCCGAGTTGTTGCAGTCGCCGTTCGCGGGCGGGGTGGCATCGCGCAGCTCTCCGATCACGATCTGGTCCATCTGGCCGACCTTCTCCTCCAGCGTCATCCGCCGGAGCAGGTCGTCGACGCGATCCTTGATCGAGGCGCGTGCGTCGAGGTAGCGCGGTTGGCCGGCGCCCGGCGCCGACGCCGTCGTGCCCAGCGCGATGGCCATGAGCGCGGCGATCAGCACGCCGACCATGGCGAGTGTGCGTCTCATCGCTCCTCCTTCTCGTCGGGTTGCG
>DASSXA010000085.1:0-6211 GCA_035704315.1 Gaiellaceae bacterium | reverse complement strand
CGCTCGCACGGCCTCGTACTCGGACAAATTCATCTCCGCGACCTGCCTCAGGCAGTCTTCGCGCCCGCACTCGCAAAACACGATCATTGGCGGGTCGCTGGCAGCGTCGAGCGCGAACTCCTTCGTCAGCTCAGCGACCCGTTCATTGACTTCGCGACGGAGCATGCGGCTCCGCAACTCGCGCTCCAAGACTGTCATCGTGTTCGCCTTCCAGTGCGGATCGGTAGTCGCTGCTCGACACCAATCTGAGATCTCGCTCTGGAGCCGGTGCGTCACGGCAGACCGGCTGGAGGGCGTCCAACCACACTCTACACGGCCACACGGGAAGTGGGAAGGGCCGCGGACTTCGACCCACCCCCCGGTTTTCCCGAAATGTCAGACCCATCCCATTCGTGCAGTACGTGCGATGTGGTGCTGTACAGAACGGTGTGAACCCGCCTATTTGCAGGCAGGTTCGCGAGTCCCGCTGGGGGCATTTGCACCCGCGCAGCCAGGCGGGAAGCGCATGGTTGAGCCATGCGAGACGTGCGAGGGGGGCGAGATGCGCGAGAAGTTGCTCCTACCGGTGCTCCTACCGAGATCGTGGCGCCCCGGAGGCCGGGGAAAGTGGTGAAGCCCCGACCGTCCGGGCGGCTGAGAGCGCCGCCCACGAGCCTGTTGGATAAACAGGCCGGGACTGTTTTCGGACCAGGCGACAGACGAAACTCGGCAATGCTACGGTCGCGCCCCCGAGAAAGAGGCCCGACGCCGAAAGCACCGGCTCGGGCCGTGGCACCGGAAGTGTGGTTCCGATGCAGAGTCAGCCGAAGTCGCACGCTCCCGGTCGAGACGATCCGGTTCGTCAATGACTGACGCCGGGCCGCTCCGACCCCGATCCACCGCCTGCCGGGAAACGCGGCCAGCGCGACTACAAGAAGCGCCGCGTGCTCGGGCTCGCACCCTGGAAGCCGCAGAAACGTACGCTCCCCTGGTCGAAGCGATCGACCCGGGTGCTCGACGAGTACCGGGCCTTCTGGCCCCTGACGGCTCGCCAGGTCTACTACCGGCTGATCGGCATTGGCGTATCGGTCGCCAAGACGAAGAGCGGCGCCCACGGCATCGGCGACAAACTGAACCGCGGGCGGCTCAACGAGGCGCTGGCGAAAGGAGCGAGCGCAGGCGCTTCGCCGGACCGCTACCGCTGCGTTGACTGCGGCCGAGTTGCGACGGTCGGCGACCACGTTGTCCCGAGGGCCGAGGGCGGACCCGACACCGAGGACAACCTCGTCAGCCGGTGCGCCCGCTGCCACGCGCGGCGGCACGGTTGGTCCGCCCCCAGGACATGCCCTAAAGAGCGTCTAGCGCGATTGGTTGATGTTTTCGTAGCTTCGGGATGGGCCGGGCGGAGGAAGCGCGTGGCGCTAGTGCGATGGACGCGAGTTCAGCGACGGACCGCCACTGACGGATTTCCGGGCTGCGGCCGAATGGCCCTCGAATTGCATCGGGAACCGATTCTTACACACCGTTTACTCAACTTACCGTCTCGTCGTTACAAGTGGTGACGACACTTACCGCTGCAAATTGAGACATCAAGACCAGATGGACAACACAAGATGGCCGATCCCCTGACAACCGTGCAACGGGCGACCGCGCGTCGCGCGGAGTCCGAGGCGTCCTGGCGTGCCGCGATCCGCCAAGCTCGGGCCGAGGGCACAAGCCTTCGCCACATCGCCGCGGCCGCGGGTGTGTCGCACGTGCGGATCCTCCAAATCGTCAGGCAGCGATAAGCGCCCAAAGCGGCGGGCAGGCTCTCACTGACACGAAGGGACAACGGAATGCAGAAACGATTGGCGCATCGCTGATGTCGACGCCCGGCGAAAGGAGTGGGGGGATGCCGCGCTTGTTCTACGCCGTCGTTATTGCTGTCGGCTTCTCGGCGTTCATGGTTCTAAGCGGATGGAGCCTGAGCACGAGTGCGAGCACAGGGCCTGCCACGGTCCGGATCACCAACCGCGAGATCAGCCGCGTGCGCGTCGACGCGGGCAGACCGGGGAGAGGGCCCGGCGACATGGCGATCATCCGCCAGAACCTCTTCAACAAGCGGATCAAGTCCCGGCCGATCGGGCACGCGGACTACGTCTGTACTTTCGTCACCAAAGCGACCCGGTACTGCACGGCCACGTTCTTCTTGCCCAAGGGCAGGCTCGTGGCGGGCGGCTCGATCCGGTTCCCGGAGTTCTACGAGCTCGCGGTTCTCGGCGGCACGAGGCTCTTCGACAACGCTCGCGGCACACTGACCGTGATCCGGACGACCCGAAGGCCACGGAGGGACATCCTGGTCTTCCGCCTCACCGGCTAGCGGAGGGGCCGTGCCGGGGGCGATCGCCGCCGCCGGCGGAGCCAGCAGGCGCCCGTCACCACCGGACGTGTGGCCGAGGCGCTGATGGCCCGAGCGGAGGAGCTGCTCGTCCAGCCTCCTCCCGAGCTAGGGCTCGACCCGCCGCCGCTGCGGGCCGTAGACTCTGCACGAGGACGTTGGGCGGGATGCCCGAGCCACCGGGTCGTCGCAGGCGGGATGCCGAGACGGCCGCGGAGCACGATTCGTCCGGGTAGCGGCTCCCGGCGCGGGATGCGCGGAGCGCAGGGCGGGAAGCCCGAGCCACCGGGCCCGTCGTTCGACGCCACCACGTCGATACGAAGGGAGTTCCGATGCCTTACAACTCACTGACCGGCCGCACGCTCGGACGCGTGGTCAGCGTCTTGGTCCAGCAGCGACGCGGCGCCCGGAGTCGCGATCGGAAGACTTGAATCTGGAGTGCCGGGGCCTAGGGTCGAAACGCGGCCCGCTGGGAGTCGACTCGCGTGTCGCCGTAGTTCTTCGGCGAGAAGCGTCCTCGTGGGTCGTCAATAGGAGGCACGCCTCTGTCTCCACAACCGGGAGGAGGTCGGATGATCGTTCAACGCAAACGGATCATCGGACTCGCTTCGTTCGCCTTGGCGGTCGCTACGGCTTGCTCAGCTCTGATCGCGCCCGGCGCGATCGGCGGGCCACCGTCGTGCGCGATCTCGAACGCCAGGACGCACAAGGGCTACGACGCGCTCCAGGCAGCGGTCGATGCTGCCAAGGCCGGTGACACGCTAGAGATCAAGGGAACGTGCGTCGGGAGTACGTCGGTCGACAGGGACATCACGCTCAAGGGCGTCGTCAACAAGGCGTTTCCAGGAACGCCGACGCTCGACGGCAACCAGAGCGGCCGGGTCCTCAACATCACGGCAGGGGAGGCGACGATCCGCAACCTGGTGATCGCCAACGGGCGCCTTCCGGACGGCGACGGCGGAGGGATCCTCATCGGCGCCGGCGCTTCTGCCGCCCTCGTCGACTCGGTCGTGCGCGGCAACGCCGCAGGCTCGGGGTCCTTCGGCGGAGGCATCGAGGCGAACGGAAACCTGCTGCTGATCCGCTCCGCGGTAACCGGCAACACGGCGGGGAGCTCGGGCGGCATCGACATGAACTTCGCGACGGTAAGCCTTGTCAGCTCCAGCGTGACGGACAACGAGGCCACCCACGTGCTCGGTTCCCCGGGAGACGGCTGCGGATTTGGCGGTCCTGACCGCTTTGCCTGTGGGGGAGGCATCTGGAACTTCAACGGCACGCTTTCGCTGACCGACTCGAACGTGAGCAGAAACACGGCGCTGTACCGGGGTGGCGGCCTCCGCACCAGCTCGACGATCCAAGGCGACCAGGCGGTTGCCGGGATCACGTTGCTTGCCGGATCGACGAGGATCGACTCCAATGTCGCCGGCGACCAGGGGGGCGGTATCTTCGTCCGCCTTCCGCAGGAGACAGCGAGCCTCACGTTCCGCGTCGCGGATGGCAGTCCGTCCTACACCGATCCCCTCACCGGGAGCACGTTGCCGGCGTGGACCGGCTCGGTGTCGGGCAACACGCCGGATCAGTGCTCTCCCGTGCTGACGCTTGGCGCACACACCTGCGGCTCGACATTCGAGTAGCAGTCCGTTGACCAATGGAGGGGCCGTCCAGCGGGCGGCCCCTCAAGGTCGTGCAGTAGACGACGGCCTCCGCTGGCTCCTCCTCGTCGGTGGTCTCGTAGGAGCTCCAGTCGCGCTCCTGGGCGAGCTGTTTTGGTCAGCATTTCGCCCGTAACCGGGCGCAACGTCAGGTGACTTTGAAGGTCCCGGTGATAGTCGGGTGCACGGTGCAGTAGAACCTGTACTTCCCCGTCTTGAGCGTCAGCGTCACCGTCTTCGTGCCGACGAAGCTGGTGCCGGTGATCGTCTTGTTCTTGGCTCCAGGGCCGTTGAGCGTGAAGTTGTGGATGCTCGACTTGTCGCCGACGACGAAGGTGTACTTCCCGTGCTTGAGCGTCGTAACCTTCTTGCCGTTCGCGTTCTTGAGCGAGATCGTGAAGCCGGGGCCGATGGTACCGCGCACCTTCGGTACGGCCATCGTGGTCGCCGTCGTCCCCGTGGCAATCCCGACGGCCACCAGCGCAGCCGCAGCTGCAAGAGCAACTAGGCGAAAGCGCATGTCGCGCCTCCTTCCCTGTCGAGGACTTGACGCCAGCATAGGTCGTCGCAGCCGAGCCCGGATTTCTTGGCCTGCCCCCTCAAGAAACGCGTGCTGCATCGTCCAGAGCTTCCAGACGCCGCGTAGACTCCGCCGCCATGGCCGAGGTCTTGCTCTACCACCATGCGCAGGGACAGACACCGGGGTTCCTCGCGTTCGCCGATGAGCTCCGCGCAGCCGGGCACACGGTTCACACCCCGGATCTCTACGACGGGCAGACGTTCGCTTCGCTCGAAGAGGGCGTGGGCCACGCGCGGGAGGTTGGGTTCGGGACGATCTTGGAGCGTGGCGAGGAGGCCGCTGCAGACTTGCCCGCCGAGCTCGTCTACGCAGGCTTTTCCCTAGGCGTAATGCCGGCACAGAAGCTCGCCCAGACACGTGCGGGTGCCAAAGGAGGGCTCTTCTTTTCGGCTGCCCTCCCCGCCTCTGAGTTCGGCGGGCCCTGGCCCGAGGGCGTGCCGCTCCAGATCCACATGATGGAGGCGGACGAGTGGGCGATGGAGGACCTGCCCGCCGCGCGGGAGCTTGTAGAGACTGTCGATGGTGCGGAGCTGTTCCTGTACCCGGGCGATCAGCATCTGTTCACAGACAGCAGCCTCGCGGACTACGACGAGCAAGCCGCGGCACAGGTCAAGGAGCGCGTCCTCGTCTTCTTGAAGACAATCGGCTAGTCGCAGCGTCAGACCGACCAGAAGTTCGGTCTCCTCTCGGGCTATGTCTCATAGGATCGAAGCCTGACTGCTTCTGCACCGATCATCCTCGTTCCCGGCTTCTGGCTCGGCGCGTGGGCCTGGGACGACGTCCTCTCCGCGCTGCGTGACGACGGGCACGATGTCACGGCACTCACGCTGCCCGGCCTCGAGTCCGCTGATGCCGATCGTTCCACGATCACGCTGACAGACCACGTCGATGCGATCTGCGACGCGGTGACCTCGGCTGGGGGTCCGGTCGTGCTCGCCGTGCACAGCGGCGCCGGCGTTGCCGGCTACGCCGCGAGCGACCGCATCCATGATCAGATCGCCGCCATGGTCTACGTCGACTCCGGTCCGGGAACGGGCGCGTCGGAGCCCGACTTCGACGGCGCCGAGAAGCCCATGCCCTGGGAGGAGCTCAAAGAGGAGGAGAACCTCGACGGGCTCAACGAGGAGCAGCTCGACACCTTCCAGCACCGCGCCGTGCCCGAGCCGGGTGGCGTGCTGCGCGAGGCGCCTCAGCTGACGAACGACGCCCGGCTCGACGTGCCGAGCACGGCCATCTGCACTGGATTCACGTCCGACGAGTACAAGGCCGCCGTCGAGGAGGGCTACGCGTGGCTCGGGGGCTTCAAGGAGCTGCGGGACATCACCTGGGTCGATCTGCCGACGAGCCACTGGCCGATGTGGTCGCGCCCGAAAGACCTGGCCGCCGTGATCGCCGATGTCGCGCGGAGCGCCTCATCGGGCTGACCGGCGCACACTGTCGATGCCCGTTCGGCCTGTTCGTCGTACGTAGGTAAGCCTGAATGCCCTACGTCGAGGAGGAGCGCGATGAAGTACATGATGCTGATCTGCTGGGACGCCGAGAGGATGGACACCCAGACCGAGCCCGACCCGAGTGAGCCCCGCGACGAGGAGAGCTTTCCCTGGCTCGACGATGTCCAGGCGC
>DASSXA010000078.1:0-5783 GCA_035704315.1 Gaiellaceae bacterium | reverse complement strand
CACGCTCTCGCCGTCGACGCCGATCACCATCCGGTCGGTGAGCACGGTCACGCCGAGCCTTTGCAGTGATCGCTCGGCTTTGGCCGACAGCGACTGCGGGAAGGTCGTGAGCACGCGGTCGGCAGCCTCGACGAGCAGAATGCGAGCGGTGCGCGGGTCGATGGTGCGGAAGTCACGCCTCAGGGTGTCGCGCGCGAGCTCTCCGATCTGGCCGGCCATCTCCACGCCGGTCGGACCGGCGCCGACGACGACGAAGGTGAGCCAGGCCGCGCGCCGGTCAGGGTCGTCTTCCTGCTCGGCGGCCTCGAAGGCGCTAAGAAGGCGACTGCGCACGATCAGCGCGCTCTCGAGCGACTTCACCTCGGCGGCGTGCTCGCGCCAGTCGTCGTGGCCGAAGTACGAGTAACGCGAGCCACCGCTGACGATGAGCGTGTCGTAGCCGATCGTGGGCTCGGCGGGGACGCCGTAGACCGACCGCAGGTGCAGCTCCCGCCGGTCGAGATCGAAGTCTGCGACCTCGGCCATCAGCACGCGGACGTTGCGGTTGCGCTTGAAGATGGCCCGCAGCGGATAGGCGATCTCGCCCGGCGAGAGCGCACCGGTCGCGACCTGGTAGGTGAGCGGCTGGAACAGATGGAAATTCCTCCGGTCGACGAGGGTGACGTCGACGGGGGCGTGTCTGAGCCTCAGGACGGCCTGGAGCCCTCCGAAACCACCGCCGACGACGACCACCTGGTGAGCGGCGGGTTCCATAGGGCGATCGTACGAAAGAGGCCGCCCGGAGCGCGATCGGCACCGCCGGCAGCAATGCGGTGCTGAAGATGCTGCTGCAGCCTGCCTGCCACAGCTCGTAACGGGCCCTCTGGCCCTTACAGGCAGCTAACAGCGCGCGCGTACCCTGAATCGCATGAACGCTCTGCGGCTGTTCGTGCTTGGCATGCTCGTTCTCGTGCCCGTTGCGGCCGCCGAGGCACCGACCGGCGAGGCTCGGTCTGCAGCCGAGTGCAGTGTGACCTCGACAGGGCTCATCCCGCTCACCGACCTTGGGAAGCGCACCTACCGCGGCCAGAAGGGCGGCCTGTACCCGGGCGGCACCAACACTCCACCTCGTTGGTACGTGAACGCCGGTGTGGGCGCAGCGAAACGAGTGCGCCCGATCCACGGACGGACGGTGGTGCTCTCGATCGGCATGTCCAATGCGACGCTCGAGTTCCGTGCGTTCATGCGCCAGGCTGCTGGCGACACGGAGATCAACCCGGCCGTCACGCTGGTGGACGGGGCCATGGGCAACTGGGACGCCAAGCGCGTCGCCCGTCCTGCAGCGGGGTACTGGTCGGCCGTCGATCGGCGGCTGAAGGATGCGGGCGTTTCGGCCGCTGACGTGCAGGTCGTCTGGCTGAAGGAGGCGATCTGGGGCGAAGCTCGAGCGTTCCCCCAGGACGCCAAGGCGCTGCGTGCGAACCTGAAGACGATCGTCCAGATCCTCACGCGGCGCTTCCCGAAGCTTCGGCTGATCTACACCTCGAGCCGTACGTACGGCGGCTACGCGATCACCCCGACCAATCCGGAGCCTGCCGCCTACGACAGCGGCTTTGCCGTCCGGTGGTTGATCCAGGACCGGATGGAGAAGAGGCTGAAGGGACCGTGGATCGGTTGGGGGCCCTACCTGTGGACGGACGGCGCGAAGGGACGGGTCGACGGCTTCACGTGGGCCTGCGAGGACGTCCGCAGCGACGGAGTGCTTCCGTCGGCAGCGGGCACGGCGAAGATCGCGCGGCAGCTGCTGCGGTTCTTCAAGACGGATCCGACGACGAAGAGCTGGTTCTCGCTCACGTCGTAGGGTCAGGGCCGTGAAGGTCCTGTCCGTCGTCGGCAACCGGCCGCAGTTCATCAAGTCCGGGCCCGTGTCGGTCGCGCTGCGCGACCACGGCGTGGAGGAGGTCGTCGCTCACACGGGGCAGCACTACGATCCGGAGCTCTCGCAGGTCTTCTTCGACGAGCTCCGCCTTCCAGCCCCGACCTACCACCTCGACCTTCGGACACCGGAGGTCGATCGCATGGTCTCGGCGATTGCGGCCGTGGTGGTTCGGGAGCTCCCGGACTGGGTGCTCGTCTATGGCGACACCAACTCGACCCTGGCCGGCGCCCGGGCCGCAGGAGACACGCCGGTGGCGCACGTGGAGGCAGGGTTGAGGAGCGGCGATCTGTCGATGCCGGAAGAGCACAATCGATTGGAGGTCGACCGGATCGCGGCACTGCTCTTCGCTCCGGACGAGCGTTCGCGCGACGTTCTGCGCGCCGAAGGCGTATCCGGGCGAGCCGAAGTGGTCGGTGACGTCATGGCGGACGCTAGCTTCAGGCTCGCCCCGATCGCGCGAGAACGCTCGGAAGTCCTTACCGTGCTGGGTCTCGAGCCAGGCGAATATGCGGTCGCCACGGTCCATCGCGAGGCCAACGTCCGGCCGGAGCGTCTCGCCAGGATCCTCGAGGGCCTGGATAGAGTCCAGCGGCCGGTGATCTTCCCGGCCCACCCGCGAACGTCCTCTGTGGCCACGTCCAGGGGCCTGGCCCGTGGACACGTCCGAATGATCCAGCCGCTCGGGTATCTCGACTTCGCGGCGCTCGCCTCGCAGGCGTACGTGATCCTCACCGACTCGGGCGGCCTGCAGAAGGAGGCGTACTGGTACGGAGTCCCGTGCGTGACCATGCGGCCCTCGACCGAATGGAAGGACACCGTGGAGGTCGGCGCGAACGTGCTGGTTGACGACGATCCCGACGCGATCGCGGAAGCGGCGGCCAATGCCCGAATGCCGGACGAGCGACCACAGCTCTACGGCGACGGGCACGCCTCGGACCGGATCGCAGATCTACTGACTAGCCTGTAGCGCTGTGCTCGAAGAGACGATCGAACCGCAGACCGAGCGGGAACCAGATACCCGGGCCTGGGACGCCGCGGTGGTCGGCGCCGGCTACGTCGGCGTCCCCTTGGCACACACGCTCGCGACCGCAGGGCGCTCGGTCCTCCTGATCGACGTCTCCGAGAACGTCGTCGACGCGCTCAACCGGGGACAGAGCCACATAACGGACGTGCCGTCGGAGGAGCTCGTCACCCTCGTCGAGCAAGGGCGCATCCGCGCAACGACGGACTACAACGAGCTCCGCAACGCCGACGCGATCCTTATCGCGCTCCCGACGCCGCTCTCCAAGCAGCGCGAGCCGGACCTGTCGATCCTGGTCGGGGCAGTGGAACAGATCGGAGCGCGGCTGCGAAGCGGCCACCTCGTGATCCTCGAGTCCACGACCTACCCGCGCACGACGCGCGAGATCGTCCAGCCGATCCTCGAGCGCACAGGGCTCAAAGCAGGCCGCGACTTCCATCTCGCGTTCTCGCCGGAGCGCGTCGACCCGGGGAATCAGACGTGGACGACGAGGAACGTGCCCAAGATCGTGGGAGGCATTACGCCGGCATGCACTGACCGAGCGGCCCAGCTCTACGAAGGCGCCGTCGAGACCGTCCATCGAGTCTCGACGCCAGAGGCCGCCGAGCTGACGAAGCTGCTCGAGAACATCTTCCGCTCGGTCAACATCGCGCTCGTCAACGAGCTCGCGCAGCTCTGCGAGCGGATGGAGATCGACGTGTGGGAAGTGATCGAGGCCGCCGCGACGAAGCCGTTCGGCTTCATGAGCTTCCAACCCGGGCCGGGTCTCGGCGGGCACTGCATCCCGATCGACCCGTTCTACCTGACCTGGAAGGCGCGGGAGTACGACTTCTACACCGAGTTCATCGAGCTCGCCGGCAAGGTCAACGAGAACATGCCGTACTACTGCCGGTCGCTCATCTCGCAGGCCCTGAACCACGGCCGGCAGCGCTCGCTCAACGGCGCGAAGGTCTTGGTCGTCGGCGTCGCGTACAAGGCGGACATCGCCGACACGCGCGAGTCGCCGGCTCTCAAGCTGATCAAGCTTCTCCGCGGTGCGGGCGCGGACATCTCCTACCACGACCCGTTCGTCCCCGAGCTCGGCGACGAAGGCCTCCGGTCGGTCGACCTGGATCCGGCCGCCCACGACTGCGTCGTCATCGTGACCGCGCACTCGCACATCGACTACGCGGACCTCGTGGACAAGGCCCACGTCGTGGTCGACCTCCGGAACGCGACGGGGCCAGACGGACGCCGCAACGACAAGGTCTGGACGCTGTGATCAAGGTCGGGCTCGCCGGGCTGGGGTACTGGGGCCCAAACCTGGCACGCAACTTCGAGGATCTCGCCGAGCTCGCGTGGCTCTGCGACTTGTCACCGGACCTGCTGGACCAGTTCGGCGCGCGCTATCCGAACGCCAGGACCACTGACCGCTTCGACGACCTGCTCGAGGACAGCTCGGTTCAGGCCGTCGTCATCGCCACGCCGGTGACGACGCACGCCGAGCTCACACGTAGCGCCCTCTCCGCCGGGAAGCACGTCTTCGTCGAGAAGCCGCCGGCGCTGAGCGGCAGCGAGGCGGATGAGCTCGTCGCGCTGGCCGAAGAGCAAGATCTCGTGCTGCTTCCCGGACACCTCCTGCTCTACCACCCTGCAGTGGCCAAGCTGGCGCAGCTGATCGACTCCGGCGAATTGGGCGAGATCCTCTACATCTACGGAAACCGCCAGAACCTCGGGCAGATACGCAAGGACGAGAACGCGCTCTGGTCGCTCGGCGTCCACGATCTGTCCGTGATCCTCCACCTCGTCAGCGAGGAGCCGGCTGAGCTCTGGGCCCGAGGCGAGTCCTTCCACCACGAGGGGGTCGAGGACGTCGTCTTCTGCTACCTGCGCTTCCCGTCCGGGATCGTCGCCCACATGCACCTTTCCTGGCTCGACCCGCACAAGAAGCGCGAGATGACCGTCGTCGGGCGCAACAAGATGGCCGTGTTCGACGACATGGAGCTCGAACGCAAAGTCACGGTCTACGACAAGGGGACGGAGCAGCGCGCCGAGAGCTACGGCGAGTGGCGGACGCGAACCGGCGACATCTACATCCCCAAGATTCCGAACGACGAGCCGCTGCGGCTCGAGTGCCGGCATTTCCTCTCGCTCGTGGCCGGGGACGGAAACCGGATGGCCGCGGCGCGGGAAGGCGCCGTCGTCGTACGTGTGCTCGAGCAGCTCCAAGCGTCACTCGAACGCGCTCCTGCTTGACCTTGCGCCCCTGGACGGCTTCGGCTCCCGCCGGGCAAAGCCCGGCTCCGCCGCAGCCTGACGCCGCTGGACGGCAGGATGCTGCGCGGGCGGCACTTGTCCGTGCTAGTTGCACTGTCCTGCGCGCCGCCCGCTTGCCTCCTTTGCCAGCGGCGCCCCAGGAACGCAAGGTATGAGCTATGAAGCCGGTCAGAACGTCGTCGTCTATCCGGGCACGGTGATCGGCGAGGGGTGCCGGATCGGTGACAACGTCGTCCTCGGCAAGCAGCCGGCGCTCTCTGCGAGGTCGACCGCCTCGCGCGAGGAGCTTCCGCCGCTCGAGCTCGGCGAGGGGACGATCGTCTCGACCGGCGCCGTCGTCTTCGCGGGAACGAAGATCGGAGCGCGGGTCATCCTCGGCGACCAGAGCTGCGTGCGTGAGCGCTGTCAGCTCGGTGACGACGTCGTCGTCGGCCGCGGGTCGCTCGTCGAGAACGACACGACGATCGGTGCCCGGACGAAGATCCAGGCGCACGCCTACGTGACCGCCTACTCGATGCTCGAGGAAGACGTCTTCATCGCTCCGTGTGTCGTGACGACGAACGACAACTTCATGGGGCGCACCGAGCG
>DASSXA010000322.1:0-4595 GCA_035704315.1 Gaiellaceae bacterium | reverse complement strand
ATCGCGGCCAACGCCCAGCTCGCGGCCGAGCTGGCGGTTGCAGCCGGATGAGACATCCGTCTGAACCGACCGGTCGATCCGCAGGAAGTCGAGCAGGTCGGCCATGAGCCGCGAGCTGCGGTTCGATTTCCCGGGACTGCGTGTCGGGATCGCCGAGTACGAAGAGGGCCCGACGGGCTGCACGGTCTTCCACCTCCCTCCCGGCGGCGCCGCCTGCTCCGTCGACATCAGGGGTGGATCTCCCGGGACGATCGGCAACTACGAGTGGGCCCACGCCGTCTGCTTCGCGGGCGGCTCGCTCTACGGGCTGGAGGCGGCCTGCGGCGTCGCCGCCGAGCTGATGGCCATGCGCGGGTACACGGTCGGTTGGACCGACGTGGAGCTCGTGCTCGGCGCGATCGTCTACGACTTCGGGCGCCGGGAGAATGCCATCTACCCGGATCACACGCTCGGCCGGAAAGCGCTTCAGGCCGCACAGGAGGGCGTCTTTCCGCTCGGGCGCCGTGGGGCCGGCCGCTCCGTGACGGTCGGCAAGACCTTCGGGCTCGAACAGGGCGAGTTCTCCGGCCAGGGCGGCGCGTTCCGGCAGATCGGGGCGACGAAGCTGGCCGTCTTCACCGTCGTGAACGCGTTCGGCGCGATCGTCGATCGAGACGGCAACGTCGTTCGCGGCCATTTCGACCCGGAGCGCGGGACTCGCACGCCGCTCGTCGAAGGGCTGGAGTCGCAACTCCCACACGCGGCTCCGGGGAACACGACCCTGACGCTCGTCGTCACGAACCAGAAGCTGAGCCGCCGCGAGCTCAAGCAACTCGGCGTCCAGGTGCACGGCTCGCTGGGACGGGCGATCCAGCCCTTCCACGCGCTGGTCGACGGGGACGTGCTCTACACCGTGTCGACGGCCGAGGTGGAAAACGAGGAGCTGACGAGCGTGAGCCTCGGCGTCCTCGCCTCGGAGCTCGCCTGGGACGCCGTGCTCAGCTGCTTCGACGTCTAGGAGGGCTTGGCGGAACGCCGCTCGTCGCAGGAGTGCGATGGTCGTTCCGAGGCAAGGACGCAGGGAGCCTCCGTATCAGTTCAGATACGGGGGCGACTGAGGACGCTGCCTCGGGGCGAGCAGCGTGCTCCTGCGGCACAGACTGCGTTTCGTCAAGCCCTCCTGGTGCGAAGCCAGTAGCGGATCACGTAGACGAGGCCGGCGCCGGGCGCCAGAAAGGTCGCGATGCCCCACGCCGTGGCATGCCTGCTCCCGTGACGCTCGGCGTGCGCGAACACGGCCATCGAGAGCGCTGCCGAGATCACCACCAGCAGGAAGAACTGGCCGAAGCTGAGGTCGTACAACCGGCCGCAGCGCGCCCGCTAGGTCAACGCGGCGAGGAAGTCGTCGATCCCGAGCGCGGTCAGGGTCTGGAACTTCGCGCTACCGCGGGCCCCCAGCGCCACGGAAATCTTCGCGATCGTCCCCGCATCCGGCGCTTCGACGACGTTGACGAAGTCGAAGGGGCCGAGGGTCGCCCACTGGTGCAGCACCTTGGCGCCGAGCTCCTCGATGTCCTGGTTGACCTCACGCAGGCGGTCGGGATTCGACCTTAGGGTCTGGACGCCCTGGGCCGTGAGGTTGGAGAGCAGGATGTATGTCGGCATTCGGACCGTCCTTTCGTTGTCGCTCGCGCGTGTGACTCTACGACGTCTACGACGCGAGTCAGCCGCGTGTGCTCGGTTGTCCTCGGCGCTGCGGTGCCGTCAACCCCGCCCGCGGAGCGTTTTCCGGCAGACGTGCGTACTGGTCGAAGTAGAGCTGTGCGGCGCCGAGGAGGAGCAGGGGTGAGACGAAGAAGAGCGGCAGCAGGGCGGCGACCGGACGCGCCTGATCGCCGAACTGGATCAGCAGCGACGACATCGCCAGCGCACTGACGAAACCGACGATGCCGAGGGCCGCGAGCGACCCGAGCGCGTGGACGAAGTCGGCCCTGGCGAGAGCCACTGCCCGACCAAACGACTCGCGTACGCCTCGACCCTCGAGCACGACGGCGGGAACCGCCAAGCCGAAGAGCGCGAGCCAGATCACTGCGGGAAAGATCAGGATCCGCGACAGAAACGGCACCGGAACGAACACGAGCGCACCGACGAGAAGTGCGGCAGCAGCCGAGCTCCGCGTCAGGCGTGCGTCGGATGCGAGCACGCAGGCTGCGATGTAACAGGCGCTCACGAGGACGGCTCCGATCGTCGCGGCGAAGATGAGGTTGCCCGGGCTCGGAAGTGCGGTGATGCCGATCGCGACGAGGACCGGGCCGAAACCGAGCGCCAAGCTCTTCCAGAAGCGTCGGCCGTAGAGCCGCAGCGACTCGGCGACAAGCTGAGCCGCGGTCCGCTCGTGCGGCGGCGCGGGGGGCGGGAGGCCGCGGCTCCGCTCTTGCTCCTTCTGCACGGCACAACGGTATCCCGGCGGGCTTCCATACACTCAGGCCATGGGCTACACCGTCGTCGGCCCCGATGAGCTCGACTGGGAGATGCGTCCCTCCGATCCCGGCGATCCTGAGCGGCACCGCGCGGCTCTGACAGAACACGCCGGCCTCGAACACACGCGCGCGAACCTCTGGCGCTATCAGCCGGGCGCCAAGGGGCGCCGCCACCGGGACATGGTCCAGGAGGAGACGTTCATCGTCATTGACGGGACGCTCACGATGTACCTCGGCGATCCGCCTGAGCGGCGAGAGGTGCCACGTGGCGGCCTCATCCACGTCGAGCCCGGGACGCCGCTGCAGATCGTCAACGAAGGCAGCGGAGAGCTTCTCCTGCTCGCGTACGGCGCGCCGCCCGAGCAAGGGGGCGCCGAGTTCCTCGACTCTGCGGTTTAGTGTCCCTTCCAGTAATGCCGCCGGAGTTCTGGGTCGCGAGCCGAAGGCGCCGACTCGTCGGCGCCGACCAGAAGAGGTCGTGCCGGCTTGGCCGGCGCGACCGGCTCAAGCCAGTAGCCGCACTCCGACGAGCCAAGGTTGGAAAACCTTGGTGAGGAGGAGGGAGGGCCCTGGCGCCGCGTGATCGCGGGCCAGAAGCCGGCATGTATTACTGGATGGGGCACTAGTGGGTTACCGGGTCGTTCGCCCGGAAGAGCTGGACTGGGAGACGCGGCCGGCCGAGCCCGGCGAGCCTCGGCGGCAGACGAGCGAGCTGAGCGAGCGCGTCGGCTACGAGCATGCGCGCGCGAACCTGTGGCGCTACGAGCCCGGCGCCAAGGGCCGCCGCCACAGGCACCCGCAGCAGGAGGAGACGTTCGTCGTCGTTCAGGGGACGCTGACGATGTATCTGGGCGACCCGCCCGAGCGGCAGAAGGTCGGCCAGGGCGGCCTGATCCACGTCGAAGCGGGAACGCCGCTCCAGACCGTCAACGAGACGGACGAGGAGCTTGTGCTCTACGTCCACGGCTGGCCGCCCGAAGACGAGCGCGCCGAGATCCTCGATTCGGCCGCCTAAGCAACCGCAGGCTCGGCGGTCATAGCCTTCTCGAACACCACCTCGCCGTCGTCCACGTCCACGCGGACAGTGTCGCCCTCCGCGAACTCACCCTCCAGCAGCCTCAGCGCGAGCGGGTTCTCGATCAGCCGCTGGATCGCCCGCTTCAACGGCCGAGCGCCGTAGGTCGGGTCCCAGCCGGCCTCGACAAGCTGCTCCTTGGCGGCGTCGGTGAGGTCGAGGCCCAGGCCGCGGACGGCCAGCCGCGCGCGCAGGCGCCGGAGCTGGAGCTCGACCACCTCCGCCAGCTGTTCCTTCGAGAGGGGGTGGAACTCGACGACCTCGTCGATTCGGTTCAGGAACTCGGGCCGGAAGACGTCGCGCAGCGCCTCCGCTGAGCGGATGTTCGAGGTCATGATGATCACGGTGTTGCGGAAGTCGACCGTGCGGCCCTGCCCGTCGGTCAGGCGGCCATCGTCGAGGATCTGCAGGAGGACGTCAAAGACCTCCATGTGCGCTTTCTCGATCTCGTCGAGGAGGACGACGGAGTACGGCCGTCTCCGCACGGCTTCCGTCAGCTGGCCGCCTTCCTCGAACCCGACGTAGCCGGGCGGTGCGCCGACGAGCCGGGCGACCGTGTGCCGCTCCTGGTATTCGGACATGTCGAGCCGGACCATGGCCCGTTCGTCGTCGAACATGAACTCGGCCAGCGCGCGGGCGAGCTCCGTCTTCCCCACTCCCGTCGGGCCGAGGAACACGAACGATCCGATCGGCCGGTTTGGGTCCTGCAGCCCTGAACGGGCACGCCTGAGCGCGTTGGCCACGGCCGAGACGGCCTCGTCCTGGCCGACGACGCGCTCGTGGAGCCGCTCTTCCATGTGGATCAGCTTTTCCGTCTCGCCCTCGAGCAGCTTGTCGACGGGAATCCCCGTCCAGCGGGCTACGACGGCGGCGACGTCGTCCTCGTCGACCTCCTCCTTGACCATCGGATTCTCGATCGGGGAGCCGTCGCGCGCGGCGAGCTCCTTCTCGAGCTCCGGCAGCTCGCCGTGCCTGATCTCGGCGACTCGCTGGTACTCCCCGGCGCGCTCGGCGCGCTCGGCCTCGAGCCGCAGCTCCTCGATCCGGGCCATGACCTCCTT
>DASSXA010000265.1:0-3631 GCA_035704315.1 Gaiellaceae bacterium | reverse complement strand
ATAGGCCTCGAACTAGCTGGAGCGGCTGCGGCGGGCCTGCACCTTGCGGGCGACAAGCCCCGTGGCGCCGGCAGCCATGAGGAGCAGCGCGAGCCCTGCGAGGATGATCAACGGCAGCGGAATCGAGTTCGCGTCGTTCGTGCCGGTGCTGAGAACGGCTGAGATCGGCCCCTCGTCACGAGGCCCCGAGGGGTCGGCTTTCGGCTGTGGCTCCGGCTCGGACTTCGAGCTGTTGCTGCCCGTCGAGGAGGTCTTGTCAGGCGGAGGGGTGTTGCCCTGGTTGGCGCTCTGAATCGCGCGATCCTGCATCGCTTCGTCGATCCGGTCCTCGAAGTCGCTGTAGGCGCGGATGTCCTCCGGCACATGCTTGCGCGCGGCTTCGAGACAGCCGGCTGAATAGACGCCGTCGATCCGGCCGTTGTCGACCCAGTCGTCGAGGACGCGCTCCCAGCACGGCTTTGCCGCATCGGCGGCAGGCGTAGCGAGGGCAAGCGCCGTGCCCGTGGCGGCCAGGAGGGTTGCGGCCAAGGCGGCGAGCGATCGAGCAGAGGTAAATGTCGTCATGCCCGACATGGACAACAGTGTGACAGGAGTCTTTCCCAGCATGGTGATCCCAATCTCAAGCGCGTGTAAACCGTTTGTTAGGGGCCACCGCAGGCTCGTTCGGTGGTAGCTTCGCCGTCGATGCACGCGGGCCTCCTACGCGGCGCCGCCGCGCCAGGCCCGGCGTTCCTGCTCGGTTCTGGGGTCCTCGTAGCGTTTGCGCTCTTTGGGGGCGACGGGTCGTCGTACGGCTCGCTCGTTTGGATCGGAGCGCTCGCGCTTGTCGCCGCCGGCGTCCTGCTCGCATTGAGCCTCTGGGGGACACTCCCCTGGCCGCGCCTGGATCGCGCGGGCCTCGCGTGTGTCGTCCTGCTGACGGCGCTCATCGTCTGGATCGGCCTCTCGGTGCTCTGGTCGGTCACGCCCGATCGCTCATGGGAGTACGCGAATCGAGGGCTCGTCTATTTCGCCTTCCTTGCGATCGGCCTGATCGTTGGGGCCGCCGATCGGCGTGCGGTCCAGGCCGCCGCTCTTGGGCTCGCAGTCCTCCTTGCCGCGGTCATGGTTTGGGCCCTGGCCGGCAAGGTCATCCCGAGCCTGTTTCCGGACGGAGCGCGGATCGCCCGGCTGCGGCAGCCGATCGGCTACTGGAACGGGCTCGCGCTCCTGGCGGCGATGGCGCTCCCGCTCGGCCTCTGGCTGGCCGTCCGGCGCGAGCACCATCGGATCCTGCGCGCTGCGGCGGTCGTATTGCTCTTTCTCAGCGCCGTCACGCTGCTTCTCACCTACTCGCGGGGTGGAGTCGTCGTGGCGCTGGTGACGGTTGCCGCGTACATCGCGCTCATCCCCCTGCGGGTCGAGGCGATCGCGGCCCTCGCCATCTCGATGCCGCCGGCGATCGCCCTCGCCTTCTGGGCGTTCTCGGAGCCGGGCCTCGTCGAGAACCTGCAGCCCTACGACGACCGGGTGCGGGCGGGAGCCTACTTCGGGGTGCTCTTGGTCCTCGGCGCCGCCTTAGTAGGTGCAGCCGCCTACTTCGTCACGGGCCGCGAGGAGCGCTGGCGACCGCGTTTCCGCTGGAGCCTCTCCGGGCCGCGGCTCGCCGGCGGGGCGGCGGCGGCACTGGTGGTCGTGGTTCTCGCCGCCAGCGGCGGTCATCCCGTCGACTGGGTGAGTGACGGCTTCCGCGAGTTCACGAACCCGGCGAGCGGGGCGGGTTCCGGGCCTGGACGCCTCGGCAACGTCAGCTCCAACAGCCGCTGGACCTGGTGGAAAGAGGCCTGGACGATGTTCGAGGACGAGCCGGTCGGCGGTACCGGCGCGGCGTCCTTCGCGATCGCCCGCCGGCCCATCCGGACGAATACCACCGTTGCGACGGAGCCGCACAACCTCGCGCTTCAGTTCCTCGGCGAGACGGGAATTGTCGGTTTCCTGCTCTTCGCGGGAGCCGTGGTCGCGGCCGGCCTGGGAGTCATCGGGACGATCCGGCGCCTGGACGAGCCCGACGCCGCCGCCGCGACGGCCCTCGGCGTCGCACTACTCGCCTACCTGCTCCACGCCCTGATCGACTACGACTGGGACTTCGTGGCGTTGACCGCCCCAACGCTGCTGCTGCTCGGGTTCCTGCTCGCCGCTGGGCGAGCGACGCGGCTGCGCTTCCGCGCGCCGGTCTGGGCGGCGGGGGCCGTCCTCTTCGCCGCCGCGGCCGTGTTCTCACTCACAGTGCCGTGGCTTGCGGCACGCGACGTCGCGGACGCGTACGCGGCGCTCGATCGCGACGAAGTCGGACTGGCACTCGACGAGGCGAAAAGCGCCCGGTCACTCAACCCGCTCGCGATCGGGCCGCTCTTTGCGACGGCCGCGGCCGAAGAGGCTCGAGGTGACGATCGCGCCGCGCTCGAGCGCTACGTCCAGGCGGTCGACCTCCAGCCGAAGAATTGGCGGACGTGGTACGAGCTCGGCCGCTTCGAGCTCAGCAGCGGGAGGCGTGCGCGGGGCATTCGGCACCTGCGGGTGGCTCGTGAGCTCGACCCCCTCGGGCCGGCGAACGATCTTCTCGTGTCGCTGGGACTGTGAGGCGCCACGGCGACCTGATCTTCGGCTCCGCGGCTGCGGTGCTGGCCCTCGGCGCGGCCGTCGTGTTCCTGAAGCTCTGGGAGGCCGACCTCGGCATCCCCTTCGACTATTCGGGAGACACCGTCCTGAACCTGACCCTCGTCAAGACGGTGATGGAGCACGTCTGGTACCTGCACAACCCCGACCTAGGAGCTCCACACGGGCAGGATCTCTACGACTACCCCGTCGCGAGCGCCGACACCCTCAACCTCATCTTCTTTCGTCTCGGTGGGCTCGTGGCCGACAACGCCGCGTCGGTGACGAACGTCTTCTACGTCCTGACGTTTCCGCTGACGGCGGTGACGGCGTTCCTCGTACTGCGGAGGCTGCCGGTGTCCCGGGGGATCGCGCTCGTGTGCGCCCTGCTCTACACGCTGCTGCCGTACCACTTCCTGCGCGGTGAGGTGCATCTGTTCCTTGCGGCGTACTACGCGGTGCCGATCGGGGCGTACCTGATGATCGCCGTCTTCCGGGGAGACCGGCTGTTCGGCCGCTGGCGCCCGACGCTCGTCACCGCGGCGCTTTGCGTGGTGGTCGCTGCCGCCTCCGGCTCGTTCTACTACTCCGCTTTCACGGTCTTGCTCGTCGCTTTCGCGGCTTTGCTCCGCTTCGTCGCGCAGCGGGAGCGCGAGGCGCTCGTAGCTGGCGGCGGGATCGTCGCGCTGATCCTCGCGGTGTCGCTGATCCAGCTCGCGCCGACGATCGTCTACCGGATCGACCACGGCACGAACGACCAGGTGGCGAAGCGCTACTGGTTCGAGAGCGAGGTCTACGGCCTCAAGCTCACGAATCTCCTGTTGCCGGTCGACCACCATCGCATCGGCGCCTTGGCGCGCCGCAAGGCCGAGTACGGGCAGCAGATCCCGCAGACCGAGGGCCAGGTGGCGACGCTCGGCGTCGTCGCATCCGCCGGATTTCTCTGGCTGATCGGCGTGGCGCTGGCCGCCTGTGTCGGTGTGGGGCGGCGGTACTC